>JAEWGR010000053.1 GCA_023388195.1 Bacillota bacterium | reverse complement strand
ATTTGGCTTTGCGGATGGGTTTTCAGATAGTAAGCCACATTCGGCGTATCATAAATGGTAGCGTCGGCTGATCCCTTTTCTACCTCCATATAGGCTGCCGACTGCTGCGGAAAAGCGATTATTTCAGAATCGGGAAAACTTTTGCTGGTATAAGCGTGCGCAGCAGCCCCTTTTTCAACGGCGATTTTCTTACCATGCAACTGCTCCATACCGGTTATACTGGAATCTTTTCGGACAACCGACCGCAGGCCGGCATAGTAATAAGGACTGCTAAAGCCCATTTTTTTTCTTCTGTCATCGGTAATGCACACCTGTCCGGCAGCCATATTCACCTGCCCGGTCTGTACAGAAACAAATAGAGGATCAAATTCCATAACTTTTAATTCATAGGTAAATCCCACTTTTTTGCTAATCGCATCAATTAAATCCACGTCAAAACCAATCTGTTTGCCGTCGGCATCCTGGTAGAAAAAAGGAGCATAGGTCCCTATACCAATTAGCAGTTTTTTCCCCTTTAAGGAGGTATCCTGACTGGATACGGTATTACTGCTGCTGCAGCCTGCTGCCAGCATCGACACCATAACTACAGCCACCAACGTCAGGCACCATTTTTTAATCATCTGCTTCATTACACGCAACCTCCTGTTATTAAAAATAAAAAACGGCAATAATTGACCTTATATCAAGGCCCCATTGCCGCTTTCACCAAACACTATTTTTTATTCAACCCACGACCGCTTAGGTAAAAAGTTTTCAGGCTGTTACTGCACAACCTATTACGGAAGTAACTGGCCCATACTCGATGCCATTCTGTGATCACCATCTGTCGTTAACCAAAAACCATATGCAACAGATGGTAGTACGATTGTTACGCCGATGGCCTCACATCCCTGCAGAATTAATTGGCGTAGTCTTCCTGATAACTTTGCCTCAAACATAACCACAATAACTTATGTGATTCCTTTTTGTCTGCAAGTGTTGGAAGGTACAGACTGAAGTCCGTACTTTCAACTACACGCATTGAAAACAAAGGGTAAAACATTCATTTTTATGAATACTTTTTCGTTTATTTTCATTTTTACAATAAAAAATAACATAAATTTTAACTACGTGAATAATATATCATTGGTGTCTTATATTGTCAATAAGTTTTTGCCGCTTCTTTCTATTCCTGGCTATATCCGTTTCAGCCCCGGCGCCTAACACAGCTATTTATAAAAGCAATTGTCTGCATCAAGAATTGCTCGCTTGCTTCTTTCGAATATCTTTCAGACCAGGGATCTGCAAAGCCATGTAACGCATTGGCCTTAACCGCACTGACATTTCTGTTAACAAGTACCTCTTGCATTAACAAATCAACATCAAAACTCTCTTCTTTTTCAGGAAAGATAAGCAATACCGGACAGTTAGGCTCTAGTACTTTATAATCCCTTATCCGGGAACCATAAAAGCCCACTACTCCGCCTATACCCTGGCTTCGGCTGCATAACCAGGCGATAGTGGCGCCGACGCTATAACCGACGATAAAGCAATGGCGGTACTGATCCCTAATAGGTAATAGCAATTCCTCAACTTGCTGCTGGGCCAAAGCAAAGCCAACATGTTGCATAAAGTACTGATACGCTATAGGTTCTTCATGGTAGTGAAATGGCACCTGCCGGCCGGATAGCAAATCCGGGCAGAGCACGTCATATTTTTCTTCGGCCAATCTGTTGCAAACGCCTGTAATATGGCTATTAATCCCATATATCTCATGAAGTACGATTATTACTGTATCCGCATTATTTTGAATATGTATCACACAATCCATCTCCCCTCAGAAGACCTGCCAAAAGTCCCTTACGCAGCCCTTGATTGAACAATACATTCCCAAATAAACACCAAAAATCCTGCAATTCCAAGTAATTGCAGGATTTTTTATATTACTATTTAAATTAAAAAATACTTCATTTCTATAACTTTTCCTCCAAATCTATAAGAATATTAGGTGCCTGACTTAATCCCGGCAAATGCATAGTGTATCAATACTTCAATAAAAGCTTCATCTACGTTTTCCCCGGTTACTAATAAACGGTAGAAAAGCGGCCCATAAATTAAGTCAATACATAATTCAAGGTTTAAGTCCGGTTTTAGCTCGCCTCGTTGCACACCTCGTTCTAAAATGCGCCGGGAATCCAGCCGCCGGGGATTAAAATACCTTGCCCGGTATTCCTCGGCCAGCTTCAAATCAAACTGGCCTGCGGCAATGAATTCATTAATTACTTTCCCTTCCCGGCTTGTTAAAAACCTGGCTAAATTGGTAACCTGAATAACTATATCCTCAATAACGGAGCCGGTATCCGGCACAGGCAGCCGGGACATAGCGGCAGACAGAAAGCTGTCCATAACAACCGCCGCTTTATTTGGCCACCATTTATAAATTGTCGCTTTACTCACCTGAGCCCGTTCAGCAATTTTTTCAACAGTTACAGTTCCAAAGCCTTTTTCCAGCAATAAATCATAGGCGGCAGCAAGAATGGCTTGTTCTGTCGCGGCGTTGCGGGGACGCCCTTTTTTCTTTTCCAAATGAAATACCTCCCTGCATATTTGCATACCGAAAACTATACGTACATTATACTAAATATCTCCTTACAAAGGAAATAAAATACATCTTTACAATACTGAACGTTTAGTTTATAATTAACTCATTAAATAAACTGTACGTTCAGTATTCATTAGGCGCCAAAATTATACTGAAACGTAAAAAATGGAAGGCAGGGATTGATATGAATATGATACAAACAAAAACTCATCCGGTTCCCAGTTGGATTACCGCTTTATTAGCCATCGCCTGCGGCGTAATTGTTGCCAATCTTTACTATGCGCAACCATTGGTTGGCCCGATCAGCATCGATACACATCTGCCGCTAGCATCAGCAGGCTTGATTGTAACCTTAACGCAAATTGGTTATGTTGCCGGGTTATTATTTATTGTCCCGCTGTGTGACCTCATTGAAAACCGGCAGTTAGTTGTCTCCACCTTGGTAGTTGTAGTTTGCGCCTTAGTTGCAGCCTCCCTTACCCATAACGCGTCATTATTCCTAATTGCAGCCATGTTTACCGGACTCGGTTCCGTGGCAGCACAAATACTGGTACCCTATGCAGCCCATCTGGCCTCAGAAGAACGGCGGGGCCAGGTGGTAGGCAATGTAATGAGCGGGTTATTGCTGGGAATCATGCTGGCCCGGCCAATAGCCAGTTTTGTGACCGATCTTTGGGGCTGGCAGGCAATATTTATCCTCTCGGCTGCCCTTACGGCCATACTGGCTGTGTTGCTGGCTTGCGTTCTTCCCACACGGACGCCTGCGCCAACTATGAATTATGGCGATTTGATCTGTTCGTTGTGGTCACTTTTTAAAACAAAGGCGGTCTTACGCCGCCGGGCTTTTTATCAAGCCTGCCTGTTCGGTGCTTTCAGTCTGTTTTGGACAGTAATCCCTTTATGGCTGGCCAGTCATTTTCATCTGTCACAGCAGGGAATTGCCTTATTCGCCCTTGCCGGTGTAGCCGGTGCCATCGCGGCTCCCATTGCCGGCAGACTGGCCGATAAAGGCTGGACGAAAGGCTTGACCGGTTTGGCTATTGTCATTGCTGCTCTATCTTTTCTGCTTACCCATATATTTGCAGATGCTTCAACAATCTCTTTAGCAATGCTGGTCACTGCGGCTATTGCCTTGGATATGGCGGTGTCTGGTAATCTCGTGCTCAGTCAGCGCATGATTTATTCTTTAGGAAACGAAATCCGCGGACGCGTAAACGGGGTATTCATGGCTGTTTTCTTTATTGGCGGCGCAATCGGTTCGGCGTTAGGTGGCTGGGCCTATGCTCATGGCGGCTGGATGCTTGCCTCCCTGCTTGGACTAAGCATGCCGGTCGCAGCATTATTCTATTATTTCACAGAGAAAAGCAATTGCTGACGCCTGGTTACGTAAAAAAGGCGGCGTTTCAAATTGATTGAAACGCCGCCTGCCTATTCGGCCATTATCTCTAAAAAGTTTCAAACACCCGTCAATCAGTGACCGGCTATTGCTTACCGATCTCCGCCTGACAAATTACAGACTCATAACCTTATCCCAGACCGCTACAAAGTCGCTTAGGAATTTGGCTTGCGAATCCTGGCAGCCATATACTTCAGCGATGGCACGAAGTTGAGAGTTCGAACCAAATAAGAGGTCAACCCGGGTGCCAGTCCACTTAAGCTCACCGGTGACACGGTCACGGCCTTCAAATGCGTCGGCGGCGTCCGATACCGCCTTCCACGTAGTGCTCATATCGAGCAGATTCACAAAGAAATCGTTAGTAAGGGTCTCTGGCCGCTTGGTAAAGACGCCGTGCTGCGACTGGTTGAAGTTGATATTCAACACACGCAGGCCACCAATAAGAACGGTCATCTCCGGTGCAGTCAACGTCAGCAATTGCGCCCGGTCAAGCAGCATTTCCTCGGCGGATACGGAGAATTTGCCTTGCTGGTAGTTGCGGAAGCCATCTGCTTTCGGTTCCATCACCGCAAAAGAATGAACCTCAGTCTGTTCCTGGGATGCATCGGTCCGTCCTGGTTTAAACGGAACAGACACAGTGCTGCCGCCATTCTTTGCAGCCTGTTCAATGGCCGCACATCCCCCCAGAACAATCAGGTCAGCCAGGGAAACTTTTTTGGCGCCCTGCTGGCTGCTGTTGAAGTCTGCCTGAATTTTTTCCAGAACCTCAAGGACAGCCTGCAGTTGAGCCGGTTGGTTAACTGCCCAGTCTTTCTGTGGTGCCAGGCGGAGGCGTGCCCCATTTGTTCCGCCCCGCTTGTCAGAGCCGCGGTATGAGGCGGCAGAAGCCCAGGCCGTGGCAACCAATTGGGAGATTGACAGGCCGGAAGCAACAATTTTGCCTTTAAGATCGGCAATATCCTGTGCGTTAATCAGTTCATAATCGACTGGAGGCACCGGGTCCTGCCAGATCAGTTCTTCCGCAGGAACTTCCGGACCGAGATAGCGGGAACGAGGCCCCATGTCGCGATGGGTCAGTTTGAACCAGGCCCGGGCAAAGGCGTCCTGAAATTCAGCCGGGTTTTCCAGGTAACGCCGGGCGATCGGTTCATAGACCGGATCGTGGCGCAGGGAAAGATCCGCAGTGGTCATCATCGGCCGGTGTTTTTTGTTCGGATCATGGGCGTCAACTACCATATCTTCTTCGGCTACGTCTTTGGCCAGCCACTGATGCGCTCCGGCCGGACTCTTAACCAGTTCCCACTCGTATTTAAACAGCACTTTTAAATAGCCCATGTCCCAGGTAGTCGGGTTGGGTTTCCAGGCGCCCTCAATGCCGCTGCCGATCGTATGGCCGCCTTTGCCGCTGCCGAAGCTGTTCTTCCAGCCCAGGCCCTGTTCCTCGATGCCGGCAGCCTCAGGTTCAGGCCCAACATGTGTCGCCGGACCGGCGCCATGACATTTGCCGAAGGTATGGCCGCCGGCGACAAGAGCGACGGTCTCTTCGTCGTTCATAGCCATCCGGGCGAAGGTATCACGCACGTCACGGCCAGAGGCAACCGGGTCAGGGTTACCGTTCGGACCTTCCGGGTTCACGTAGATCAGGCCCATCTGCACGGCAGCAAGCGGATTCTCAAGATCCCGGTTGCCGGAATAACGCTCGTCACCAAGCCACTCACCCTCAGAGCCCCAATAGATATCCTCTTCCGGTTCCCAAACGTCCACACGGCCGCCACCAAAACCGAAAGTCTTAAGCCCCATAGATTCGAGAGCACAATTGCCGGCCAGAATCATCAGGTCGGCCCAGGAGATTTTCTTGCCATATTTCTGCTTAATTGGCCAGAGCAAGCGACGGGCCTTGTCCAGGTTCACATTGTCAGGCCAGCTGTTGAGAGGAGCCAGGCGCTGAGAACCCGATCCGGCGCCGCCGCGGCCGTCGTTGAGGCGGTATGTACCGGCACTGTGCCAGGCCATCCTTATGAAGAGCGGCCCATAGTGACCATAATCAGCCGGCCACCACTCCTGGGAGTCAGTCATCAACGCATAAAGGTCTTGCTTCACAGCTTTCAGATCGAGACTTTTGAATTCTTCAGCATAGTTGAAAGACTCACCCATGGGGTTGGAAAGCGAGGAATGCTGATGCAAAATCTTAAGGTTTAACTGGTTCGGCCACCAATCCCGGTTTGCGGTGCCACCGCCGGCAATGGCTTTTCTGGTCATGCCTGTTACTGGGCACTTGCTGTCTTCACTCATTAAAGCAACTCCTTTTCTTTTTTTCTATTTGACAAGCCATAGGGGCAAAAAACGCTGAAAGGTTCTTTTTTATCAGTCATTTACAGACAGGTGGCTCCCAGCCTTATGTACTACCTTTTTTAATAAAAAATCAATATTCAAAATTAAACATTATTATGTTTTTATTTTATTCATTAAATTATTGGTTGTCAATTACATAATGGGGAATGCATTTTCTTGAAATAGCCCCTATTTTGACTCTAAAAATTTACAAACTGTGAATATCACAATACTTTTTCCGTCTTTAAAAGAATTATCAATTCCTCAGATCTTTAACAACAATTCAAGCAGCGCATTACAATACTACTTTTTAGCAAAATTTTGCTAATTGGCAAAATCTATCACCTTTAAATACAAAAGAAGAAATTTCAACTATATTGCAAGTCATATTCGCTTGCTTCATTTCATCTGTTATTTCCCGCCTACTGGTTCAGTAATTTTTAAAAATTAGCCACAAAACCAACTGTGACTCCATAAGCATCATATCCGGGATTATGTGACCGCAGGCCATTGGAAACATGCATTAGTTTATAGCCGGCATTCACCGAAGAGCTTTCGCTGATTTTGTAAATCAATTGCGGTCCTGCCCGCCACATAAAATTATACCAGCGTCCGCCGGCCGGAAAGGTCCGGTCATAAACAATGAAGCCGCCGCTGATGTCCAGTGCCGCCGTCAGCTTATCGGAGAGACGTTTCTCATTCCGGATCATATAAACAGGGCCAATGCCGACGGCCGGGCTGTCTAGCGTCTCCTGTTCAAAAAATATATTCCCGTAGGCCCTGGTGACAGTAATGCCCCGGTAAACAGACCTGTTATTGGTTTCGGAAATTTTTTCAAAGATATGCAGTGATACGGTATCAAGATTGCGCTCATTGCCGCGTGAGGTCAGGTAATCCCACTCCAGTTCCCGTGCGGAACCGGCCGCATAACACGGATTTCCCGGCAGACAAAGGACCAAAAACATAATAGCTGTTAATAAACATATCAGTCTACTCAAAATTTTTCACTCCCTGTACGGACCGATCAACCACAGATCCAAATTAGAATAGCTTATTATTTCTATAATAAACTTATTTTTCCTGTTATCCTTCGCCAAAGCAGAATATTTTCCTTTTGCTGCCAATAATTCCTTCTTGGCCTTCTTTGATCTGCCTGACTAGATAGAATCCCGCCCCCAAACGCCCTCAATGCTCGCTATAATTTGAGCAGAAAAATCCGCCTTGCCTCGGCCAGTGTCCGGAAACTGTTGACAGTTTCACACTGCTGTCTATGCGCTGTTCCACCTTGGGACTTATGTCACAGGGAGAAGCGAAGTTTCATATAAATAATTAAAACAGATATAGGAGTTCTTGATGATGGACAAAAAGCCCCGAACAAATTATAAGGTTTTTAATGATGAGCTGCGCCCCTTATACACCCGGGAGCAAGCCTCCAATGTGATCCGGTTTAATACCTACTCGACAATACAAACGAATACAGCTATCTGGACACCGGCCACCGGCAAGAGAATCTGCCTGACAGCACTGGCGGCTTCTGCCCCTGCCGCCATGGTTATTACCTTAAGCCGGGCAGCTAACGCATCCTTTCTGGTCATTGTGTTAACAGCAACCCTGGCTACCTTCAGTGAAAGCTTCTCATCACCGCTGATCTTTGCCGTAAACGAAAGGATTTCCCTCACAACCACTGTCCAGCAAACCGTCAATATTACGTCTATGGGCTATGAAGTCTGACCTGGGGCTAAAAAGCAGTAAAGGAGTGCTGACAATGAATACAACCAGAACGAATCAGAATATATTTGCCGCCGGTCAGCAGCCGCTGCTGACCAGTGAAAAGACTGCCGGCAACAGTAAATATTATTCTTTTGGCAGCCTGTCCCAGCCGGCAGTGGTTTGGACGCCGACCGCGCAAAAAAGCATTAATCTTACGGCCGTACAGGTGTCAGCGCCCCTGGGAGTAACAATAACCCTAAGCAGTGACAGCAATACGAAACTGTTGTCATTCAGGCTGACACAAGCAGCTGCAGTGGCCAGCCAACCCTTCCCTTCAGCCTACAGGCTGGCAAACGGCAACTCTATTTTTGTCAGCACCGCTGATATGGAAAGCGACTGTAGAACCGTTGGCGCCGCCACGGCCACCCAGGTTGCTCTTAATGGCAGAAGTGATTTTACCAATGTCAGCAACGCCATCGGCCTGGACAACGGCCAGGTGGCTACACTCAATTCAGCGTTGCTCACACAAACCGGCGGCAGAATTGTATTAACTTACAATATGGCTCTGTCAGCTATCAGCCAATTACAGATCAACAGTGTCGTACTTAAATTTTACTGCCGTTTGGCGCTGACACTTGCAGTTGGCACCAGCACAATGATTCTATACTGGCGGCCAAGTGCTGCGGTTGATTGGATTCAACTTCAGCAAGCGAGTCTCTCCCTGCTCGGTACCCTTGACTATTTAACCACTCCGCTTACCCACAATATAACTGCCGCAGTCCTGTCAGCCGCAAATCCCTGGGAGGTACTCACCAACCTGCAAACCTCGTTTACCGGAACCCACACTGGACTGGGCCTGGGCAATTCGATTCAGTTGGACGCCGTAGAGGCAGAGGTTTGTCTTACAGGCGTGAATACCCTGACCCTCTGCGGCTTCGAAACCTGACTCAGGGTGACTCAAGGGGACGGTTCTCTTGAGTCAGATTTCTCATTATGAGGCCCTTTAAACAAGCCAATCTCTTTGGTATTTCGTCCTTGTAAAAAAAAACGCCATTAAGGCCATCGTCCTTAAAAAGCGTTTTTATGTCTTGCAAACCAATAAAAAAGTATGTGAAAGTATAGTACTTGCTATTTATATGGCAGCACCCTTTTTAGCGGTGCACTTGATACTGTTTGGCCGCCGTTCCGGACTCTTTGGCATTGACCGGCATAATTTCATTTTCTACCCATACCGGGTTATGATGTTTAGCCTCTTCAATCGTCTGCGTACCGTCACCAAACATGCATAGAAACTCGCCCCAATTGTAGATCCCCAGAAAAATATGGGCAAATACGCTCACGCCCAGGACAAGCCCAACAACCAGATGCACCATGTCAAACCAATACATCACTGCTTTAGGAGCTACCGGCAAAAATGCATATAACGCCCAACCGGTTACGATCAGCAGTATCCCGCCGATTAGCATCATAATCCCCATTTGCTTTTGGCCGGAATTCATTTTCCCCATGGGCGGCACGGGAATGGTTTTGCCCAGCAGCATCTTCTGCGGATAGCCGCCGCAAACCTTCAACCAGGCAATATCACGTTCATCAAAGCTGAATATCCGGCGGACAAAAGCAACAATCCGGTCTAAGCCAAAAAGAATATAAAGAATGCAGGCGATTGTAAGAATGCTGGCACCAATTATATGTATTTGCATCACCAGGTTCTGCAGATCGTCACTTAACGGTTTCAGCCAAATAAGAAAACCGGTGATCGCAGCTGGCAGAAAGCCCAAAATCAGTCCCCAGTGGAACAGCCGGGAAATCAACGGGTGCTTTAGTACTCTTGGTCCTTGTTTACCGTGCTGACTCATCAATATCCCTCCTACACCAACTTAGTTCTATCTATGTACTTGGTATGAAATAGCTCTTCGGCCAAATGGCTGAGCGGGTTCTGGGCAAACTTTGTGTACACATCGGTTAGGGCCTTATTGTTATGACTTTGGCGGACTTTTGCCTTTTCATCATCCTTATAAATGCCTTGGGCCCTCAGCTTGATGTATTTGTTGCGGTCCTGTACCAGATCTGTGGCAACATAAGCACCAGTCCATAATACGGCAGCTGCTACACCGGCTAAACCGATAAATTCACGCCGCGAGACTTTCACAGCCTTTTCTATATAATCATAATGTGCCATTCCTATTCCCTCCTTATGACCAGGGCAGTACGGCCTTGGCTTTATCCAGCCAGGAAGTACCCATTGGATTAATTGGCTGACCGCCACCGTTGATACAGCCGCCCGGACAATTCATAATTTCAATAAAGTGATAGGGTGATTTACCGGCCCGTACCTCGTCTAACAGTGGTTTGACATTTTCTTTAGTACCATGGGCTACGGCCACGTTCAGGGTAATTTCCTTGCCGGTTTTGGCATCTTTCATGGTAACACTGGCTTCCTTTACCCCTTGGAGACCACGAACAGGTGCAAACGGAAGCACATCTAACTCCCGGCCGGTTATTACGAAATACGCAGTCCGTAAAGCAGCTTCCATTACCCCGCCGGTGTTGGCGAAAATAGTACCGGCGCCAGAGTATTGGGCTAACGGATTATCCTGGTCGGTAAACTCGGGCACGGTTTTAAAGTCGATATTCAGCTTTTTAAACAGGCGGGCCAGATCCCGGGTTGTCAATATTACGTCGATATCAGGATAATTTCCTGTTTGGCCCTGTGTTTGCCAGTAGTGAGAGGCACTGGTAAATTCCGGGCGGGAGGCCTCGAATTTTTTCGCCGTACAAGGCATAACCCCGACCATAAATAGGGTGGCGGGATCGACTTTCCATACTTCCTTCGCACCATAGGTTTTCCCCAGCGCCCCGGCCATCATCATGGGTGATTTGGCAGAAGACATATGGGGTAAAAGATCCGGATAATATAATTCCGCATACCTGACCCACGCCGGACAGCAGGATGTAAATTGCGGCAAAGGTCCCAGATGGTGCTCTGACGGCTCGCCTAATGCATAATGACGGATTTTGCCAATCAGCTCCATGCCTTCTTCCATAATGGTCTGGTCAGCCGCAAAATTAGTGTCAAGGACTTTAAAACCGGCTTGCTTCATCGCGCCATACAATTTTTCCGTTACCAGACTGCCTGGTTCCATGCCAAATTCTTCCCCAATTGCCACACGCACAGCCGGAGCAATGGTTGCCACAACGGTGATCTTATTGCTCCTGAGTTTTTCAATAACCTGATCCACTACGTCGACCGTATCTTTAGGAGCACCAAAGGGACAGTTAATCAGGCATTGACCACAGGCGACACATCTTTCGCTGTCGACCTTATGCTCAGCCCCGTATTTGCCTTCGATAGCATCGGCAGGGCAAAAGGCCTTACAGGAATCACAGCCTTTACAAGCCTTGCGGTCAATTTCAATAACGTTGGTTAGCTCCCGTTTTTGAAATCCTTTCAAAATTATACCTCCTTAATAAACTAATTCGCTATGCAATTTAATGCAAGATATATGCCAACATGGCTTTTGCTATCTACTTTTTAGAAAAACCTGCCAAAGATATATAAATTCCAACTTAAATTGCTTTTATCTATTGCTATCTATCCAATAAAAAGAGATACCGTTTCATTTGAAACAGTATCTCTTTTTTGTTTGATACACTTCTCTATTCTTTTTCTGTACACCCGCGGGCAGTCCTGCCAACCCCGGGGGGTTCGGCCGCTTTTCCCTTTATTGCCGGCAATTTGAATGATGCAATAGCGGTTCAAATGTTATGCAAGCCCTGTAAAGTGAACTTATCCTGCAACAAAAGCTTATAAGGCTGGGACCCGGTGCCTGCTTCCTGTCCTGCCGGATTTTTATTTTACAAATTTTATATTGGTTGATAAGCCGTCTTTTGCGCCGCCGTTTGTTCCCCGGGAGGTGACGGCGACAGTGTTGGCAGCTGACAAATAGGTTGGCGGTATTTTGTAAATGATCTTGTAGCCGGTAACATGTCTCCCGCTGTCAGTAATGAAAAATTGCTGATCCAGGAGTTGGGAATGCTTGTATTGGGTGCCATTTACCTTTAGGAAAGTAAGATTCCAGTTGGGGATACCCGTATATATAACTGTCATATACAGCTCCGGACCGGAAAATGAATAGGCACTCATACTTTTGGGATAACCGGCCGGTGTAGATTTCCACTGATAATTATAGTTTTGGGCTGTAAAAGCCTGAATGTCAACCTTGGTTAATGCCGGCGCCGGACCGGCTATTGCCGTTGTTGAACCCCAGAATACGGCCATGCAAACCAACAGGATAAATACTATAGATTTTTTCATAACTTCCCTCCATAGCTGTCATCGCCTATATCCCAATACATTCCCAGAAAAGAATAAAAATCCTGCAAGGTTTACTAAATTACAGGATTTTCCGGCTGCTGGCCGTCATTTTTTACGCCTTTTGCGTTGTCCCGCGCCAGGAGTATTGCCCTGCCCCGTGAAATTCGAAAACTATATCAGTTTATATTTTTTCAGCAGTTCCTCCATAAACGTGCCGGAGATTTTATGCAATACATTCTTCTCCAGTAAACCCAGGATAAGAGGAAGTTTTATATCTGTCAGCTTTTTCCCATCCATCATTTTGGCAGTAGCATCTAATAGGACACGAATATCGTAGCAGGAAGCAAAAACTTCCGGCACGCCGCGGTCTATATTCAGCAGCGTATACACTGCCTCCATTGCTGTCCGGACTGAGTATTCAGTGGTAAATACCGTATCCCGTTCGGTATCTGCAAACTGACCAATAAAGGCCAGATTCACGCAACCTTCCGGCACAACCCGGGGTCTGTCCCCTTTCGTTCTGGGCATAAAGAAGGCCGTAATGTATGGCATGAGGCAGGGAATACAATGGGCCGATTCTATGGCCATGGCGTGAATTTCCTGTTCCGGTACACCTAAATGATACAGCCACTCTGCCACGATTTCCGTGCCGGTGCATTCCCGCATCGGCTTTTTGATGTAGTTGCCCGGCACATCAATGAACAACCCATACAACCACACGACCAGTTGCTGTTTTGGCTGACCCTTAAAATGAGGCTGCCGGTTTAGTGTGTAGCTGATAAGCCAGTTAGAATCCCGGACGGAAACAATGCCGCCGGTCACAACCCTGCCGCTAAAAGGATCCCGTTTGCAGATTTTTTCAATAAAGGGCGGAATGCGGTCATCCAGGGTCGTAATTGTCGCTGATTCCCAACTGGTAGCCTTTAGATCGGTACAAAATTTATCAGGCCGGCCAAAAGCCGGATCCTGTCTGGCAATATTTCGCCAGAGCTCCCAACAGCCGCCGCTGGAATTGTTTTGTACAGGAGCGTGCCGGTCATCACCGAAGGTTGAGCTCTCGGTGCAACTGCCATTGGTAACAAACACCAGGTCATCGCTGGTTAAATCAATTGTTTTTTCTTCGCCACTCTGCCGGTAGATCAGCTTTACGGCCGTCTTTTTCTTGCCGTGAATATCAAAAACCACATTGGTTACCCGGGTGTCATAATGAAAATGAACACCGTAAGGCTCGAGGTATTTTACCATGGGTTGAATTAAGGATTCATACTGGTTGTATTTAGTAAATTGCAGTGCGGATAAATCAGGCAAGCCACCAATGTGATGGATGAAACGCTGAATATACAGCTTCATTTCCAATGCGCTGTGCCATTCTTCAAAAGCAAACATGGTCCGCCAATACAGCCAGAAATTTGATCCGAAGAACTCTTCGGAAAATACGTCATCAATCTTTTTGTCATATAGATTTTCATCGCGGGAAAAGAATAGTTTGATAATTTCCAAAGCCGCTTTGTCACTGAGGCCGAATTTTCCGTCAGTGTGGGCATCCTGCCCCTGCTTGACCGTTACCCGCATGAGCGAATAATTGGGATCTTTCTTATTCAGCCGGTAGAATTCATCCAAAACAGAACAGCCTTCTATTTCCAGCGAAGGTATCGACCGGAACAGGTCCCACAGGCACTCAAAATGATCTTCCATTTCCCGCCCGCCGCGGATAATGAACCCTTTCTGGCAGTCAAGGATGCCGTCACAAGCGCCGCCGGCAATGTTCAATTCCTCCAGGATATGGATGTGTTCCCCTTTTACCTGACCGTCACGTACCAAAAAACAGGCAGCCGCTAAGGATGCCAGGCCGGAGCCGACAAGATAGGCCGACTTTTTATCTGCATCTGCCGGTTTCTCCGGCCGGGCAAATGCCTCAAAGTTCCCGCTGCTATAATACATGCTGAGTTCACTCCTTTGTAAAATCAGCATTAGTGTTAGAGAAATGTTGAGAAATATACTTTACTCTTCATCAAATGCTGCCAGAGCAATAGGCAGCGCCTGAATAACAATGTTGCCGGTAGCAGGCAGTCCTACCAGCACGGCACTGATAATTTCCGCCCTGGTTGCCCCATGCGCCTTTGCCATTTTTACATGGAAAGGCAGTCCCCCCTCCAGGCGAACCGCAGCCAGCACCGCGATGTAGGCGAGTTCCTCGGTCTTTTTGTCAAGGGCGCTGGTTTTATCAAGGGTTTGCACAAACTCCATCCAGGCCCCCTGTACGGCCGGTACCTCTTGGGCAAAGGCCTCAAAGGCTTTACTTACTTTCATAGTTGTTCTCCCTTCCTGGTTACCATCTTATCTTCTCAGTGTCAACTGCATATGCTGAAACAATCGCCGGTTTAGGATGGCCGGCCAGTTTGGTTCCAGTCATCAACCCTTGCCCCTCCTGCCGGACTCCTCATTTACAGAATTACCATGTCATTTTCGTCAAACGACCAGTGCGGGTTATAGGCTACCTCCCAATAATAACCATTGGGATCAGTAAAATATCCACTATAGCCGCCCCAGAAAACCGCCTGTGGTTCTTTAGCAATCACCGCTCCCGCTTTTGTCGCAAGTTCCATGACAGCATGCACTTCGGCTTCGCTTTTTACGTTATAGGCCAGGGTGATGCCGGCAAATCCGGCAGCGATCGGCGGCGGGTTCTGGTCGTTAATATCTGCCGCGAGCAGCGTCAATGGGTATAGTTCAAATTTGGTGCCGGCGGTGTTAAAGAACACCACCTTCGGGTTGTCTTCTTGTTCATCGGTGGCAAAACCAAGGCCGTCGCGGTAAAAACGGATAGATTCTGCCATATCCTTTACCCCCAGGCAAATAACGTTGATCCTGTTCAAAACTAATTCCTCCTGTGCAGCTGCCTTTCTGTCAGCAATGTGCTATGCAAACACGCATCTTGAAAACAGCACCGTTAGATTATTATATTAATGTTCCGCTTCCGGGCTTTTTCCTTCTGTGCCTTTTTACAAGCAGCTTCTTCGATGTTGGCCTTCAGCTCATTCGCCTTTCGCCGGCGGGCGATTTCAGCTGCCGCAATCCCGAAGGCAACAGATTCTTTCAGGTCTCTTTCGATTTCATCACTCTTGCCTGGCAAGCCGGATGACGGATCGCCGGTGCTGCCTGGCTTTGCTAACGGACGGCTGCAGGAAACTGATATCCCCGTCCCGCCTATCACAGTGCCCTGGGAGACTTTGACAGCAGCCGAAAGCAGTTTCCCCATACTGGCATTCACGAGAACCCGCTCATGCCGGGCTAAGACCCGTTCCCGGCTGCGCAGGCTTTTTGCTGCCGCCTCTTCTCTTTTTAATCGCTCTAACTCCAATTCCCTGGTTTTTTCTTCATAAATAGTCTGCTGGAGCTGCATCAGCTGCCTGCAGTTCTACGATAACTTGCTTTCTATTAGTATTGCTATTATTATCTTGGTTAGCCGGCATTTCTTGTCTGCTGCCGACTTCTTGTTCAAGTTTTTTTTGTAACCCGTCGCGATATTCCCTTAAGGCAGTTACATTATTCTTAGGGTTCAAATTAGTTAATAGGTTATGTAAGCCCATTTGGTCGATAGGCATTGTGTTCACCCTCCAATCATCCTATTCCTGCACGATAAATCCCCCCACTACCTAATGCATCGGATACTACATGGAAATACTTAACAATAAAATGCAAATAATGCCCTAAAGGCACTGTTATTATATATCCTGTTAGGTTAGAGGAAGAAAAACCATAACAACGAATAGATATTTAATTGAGCCATAGGGCGATTTACCAAAACAATGTAAGGAGAGCTGATGATGATCTTTCGCCAGGCAGCTAAAGAGGAAAGAGCCTTTCTTTTTCAGGAAGGATATAAAGAGTGGAGTAAAGCCAGAACCTTCGAGCAATACTGCATTGACAACAGTAAAGACGATACCATCGGCACAAGATATGTTATTGAAGAACACAGCCAAATTGTTTGTTCGGCCGTGTTAATGCAATTACAAAGTATCAGTGGGCTAGCCGTTTACGGTTTAGGTTCTATATTGACTTCACAAAACTACAGAGGTAAGGGCTATGGCAGCGAACTCATAAAAAGATGCATCAATCTGGTACCTAATACCAATACCATTATTTTTCTGTATTCTGACATACATCCCTCTTATTACGAAAAACTGGGATTTCAAAGCCTGCCTGCAAAACTGCAAAAATACGAAAAAAGTATTTGTATGGCCTATTGCCAGGAACCTGTATGGTCTGTATTGGTAAACGCGAATGCAGCTGATATACCTGACTATTTTTAAATACTCTTTGTTTATCCTTGATTGCGAGAACCTTCTTGCCAAAACCGAACTCCATGTAAGCACAGCAATAAGTAAACCTCCGGCGTTAAGTATGGACTGTTACGGGATACGTTAAAGAACTTACACATCTCAGTAACAGTAAATCTTTCTTTATGCTTGTGAATTACCGCGTATTTAATCGCCGGTTTCACCTCCTTCCAGCGTCTTGAAGAAAAGACCGTAACAACTGGTTTTCCATACGTAATCGCCTTATTTCATTGTTCTTCTCGCTATCGGTGGTTACATGCCCCTTGGGGGGCCTACCTTTTTTACGCGGTAAAATACCAGCTTCCATACGCCGCTGTTGTCGGTTATGCCTTTTAACGAAATCCTTAACTACATATTTGTCTTTAAAGCCATAATGCGCACTCACTTCTCGCTGGGTTTTTCCACTAGCCAGCATTTCCAAAACTTCTTTTGCGACAGCCTGTATATGGGTGTATCCGCGTTTTTCTTCTTGTGACAAAGACAAGTACCCCCTACTGTGATTTCATAGCAGAATTCTACAGTAGGGGGTACTTTATTACAATGTCCGTTTTACAGGATACAGTGCAGTGCATAACTTATCGCTGGAGGTTTATTATCCGGTTGTTCTCTTTGCTGCCAGTCAAGAAGGCAGGGAAAGTTTGATAAAAAGTTTCTCAAAGTGTTCCACAACCAGCGGGTGATACTCGATCCCCTTGCTGGTGATAATGTTATTAAGCGCCTCGTCCACAGACAGAACCGGTTGCTCCAGGGCGGCGGTGGTGAAGCGGTCAAATGCATTGGCTACTGCGACAATAGCGGCATTAAAATGAATTTTTTCATACTTTTCATGGTGCTGCAAGGCAACTAAATATATACTTTTGGGCAATTTATCGGCTGCCAGCAGTTCACTACCCAGCTGAGTGTGGCGTTGATAGAGCTCACTCTGCCCTTCACAAAGCTTCTCCTTCTCATCCAGAACCGATTTGGGCAGTAACATTTTTCCTAAATCGTGATACAAGGCGCCAAGTGTAAGTTCACGCAGTTTGGCGTCTGCTAAGCTCATCTTCTGTGCAATGGTAATGGAAAGTAAGGCGACGTTAATAGAATGGGAGTAGGTAGCACGCCGGCCCTGGGCCAGGATTTTCAGATTGTTGCTTAAAAAAGGATCTTCCACCAGATCTGACAGCAAGGTATTCAAATATTTAGAAGCAAGTGCCACTGCCTCAATATCCAGCCGCTCAAATTTTTTATCCAACCGTTGAGGTACCTTAAACCGGGTATCCTGAATTCCAAGACTGAGGGTCGCAGCAGCATGATTGCCGGAATGTTTTTTGGGTACCATTTGAAAACCAATATTGCGCTTCTCCAGACGCTGAATAAGCAGCTGATTCATTGGCGCACCTTTAGCCAGCAAAAGCCTGCCAAATTTGTCAAAGATATTGTGAGCGCTATATCCGATCACTTCAAGTGGATTCTCAGGGTTCAATGTACATCGTTCCTTTCTTGTGGCAAGCCGGCAGCCAGCGACTATCTTTATTAGTGTAAAGGAAACAAGTGGAAAGCGCCATTGTGTTAATTGTATAATTTTTTCCATTAAATAAGCCCTGTTATTAGGTAAAAACACCAATAATTGCAAAAAAAAACTTACACTCCTTTTAATTTATATAATTTTATCGCTGTCGCCAAAGCCAGCCTTGTTTCATAATCATCAAAAGATATTTGCAATAGTTTCTCAATGCGCCGCTTCCGGAAAACAACTGTATTGTGATGCAGAAATAATACATCTGCCGCCTGTTTCAGACTGGGGCTTTGCAAAATGACTTCCAGGGTAATTAAGTAATCGGTGCCCTTTTTCGCATCATAATCGATTAGTTTGCCGAGTGTTGTCTGAATAAATTCTGCCGTCCTCAGCCGTGTTCCCCGCTCTAAGTAAAGCTGGAGAATTCCCAGATTATCATAATGAGCTATTTGTCCGCTTCTACCACCCAGTGACTTAGCTGCCAGGGAGGCTTCCAGGGCTTGCTGAAAACTTTTTTTAAAACCGTGAATGCCGCTCTGGCAGGAACCAATGCCAACATTCACAATGAGATCCGTATAGTGGATGTGGATCCGGTCTTTGATATATTGGGCCAACGCGTTGTTATCACTGCAATACCGGGTCTCAATTTCGGCTAGTGTGCATAATACGCCGAGCTCATTACGGTGACGCCATAATGTACAACCCTTCAGGGGATATAAATCAGTTAGCAGCTTGGTTTTGATTTCCTGGATGATGGCAAAATCCTTGTTAGTAAGATGATGAGCCCTGTCCACAAACTCAATTGTTACCGCACAACAAAATAAGGTGTCTGCAAAACTCAACCCAAGGTTGGCGGCATAAGCCAGTTTTTCTTCATTGATTGCCTGCGGCTCGTAAAATATCTCGTTAAGCAATTCACTGCGGCGCTGCAGTTCATAAGCTGTTTGCAACATATGCCGGGCGTCTTCCTGAGCGGTGATATCAATCAGGATGACCGCTGCTGTTTCTTTACCATGCACCTGATAATCCATAGGTACAATGTGATGCATCAGAGTGAGGTTGGCCGGTGTTGTGTAGCGGAACCCCCGGGTTGACCTACTGGCTATGGCCAAGGTGAGTTCCGCGGTTAGCAGCTTGACCTGTTCCGGCGAACTAGTATCAGGTAAGATTATTTCACTGCCCCAGATTTGACGAAAGCGGCCCTTCTCATCTGCAACAAAAATTGCCGCAGTTACAGCTTGAGCAAAATTTTCCAGCAAAGTGGCGTATTGAACGAAAAGCTCCAGGGATTTGACTACTTTAAGCGGACTATTCATCTACAATTTTTCACTCTCCGATATCATAAATCTGTCTGCACCTATTCTTGCCGATGGCTGATACAAATTGGATTCTCAAAGAAACGATAAAAACCTTCGCCGGCAGATGCCGAAGTTTCTATTCAGGTATGCTAATCCCCAAAAGCCAGCAGTCTTGTAAAGGAAGCTGGCATAAAAAAAAGCCTTCTGTCCTCAGACAAAAAGGCTATATTATGTTAGGGCGTGACTCAAGGGGACGGTTCTTCTGAGTCATTTTCACACCAGTGCAATGCCGGGAACCGCCATGCGATTATCTGCTGCATTTCTAAATTAACAAAGCTTCCCTCTGTAGCTGTTCAACAATGGGTATATCTGCCGGCGCAAAGTTAAAATCACTTAACTTATCGAAAGCAACCCACTTTATCTCGTCATGAAATAAAGTTCGAACTTCTCCGCCGGTCAGTTCGGCCCAAAAGGCCAGCAAATGAACACTTTTTTGCGGATACTTGTAAGTGGTGGCCGCGAAAAAGCGGCCGACCTTAATGGCAATATTTAGTTCTTCTGCTATTTCCCGGCGCAGGCATTCCTCTGGTGCTTCTCCTGGTTCGATTTTACCACCGGGAAATTCCCATAACCCGGCAAGCTGATCGGTAACAGGGCGCCGGGCAATCAATATGTGGTTACCCCGTCTAATCAAAGCAGCTGTCACTTCTACCATAAGTCGCCTCCAACTGATATAGCTCCCAATGAGACTTACGAAACAGCCTCAGATATCCTCTATAGTTATACTTTAACGTTTAGTCACTTTATTATACTGGATAGAAAATAACGCCACTGGTTAGAACGTGATCAGATTGACTGTGAGTACAGAAAGCGGCTGTGAAATAGCGTATAATAAATTTCTTTCCCTCAGACAGACAATCCTTCCTGCAGACTGCTTGATCTTTTTATGAAAGCTGAAAATATTAAACCGGGCGTAAATGCAAAACCACTCTTCAATCTGCTGTGCTCAGCAAGAATAAAGAGCGGTTTTACTGCAAAGCTTCTAACTTGATCAATGGTTTGACTCAAGAGAACCTTCTCTTGTGTCAAACTACTTATGTTTCTGAATCCATTGAACGATCTCATTCTCACTCAGTGACCCGGCGGCAATCCTCAGCCCTAGCTCTATCAATTCACCTTGGCTATGATTCAAACAATAGCCATTAATGCGTAGCAACAGCAGCATCGTCGCAATACCAATGCGTTTGTTGCCGTCAATAAGGCCATGATTATTAATAAGGCCATACGTCGTGGCTGCAATTTTCGATTCTATTGTAGTATGAAGATCTGCACCGTCAAAACTGACATGTGCACGATGTAAAGCACTTTCTAGCAAGCCTATATCCCTTACGCCGTGAGCACCGCCTGTTTGGTCTATCAGCTTACGGTGCAATAGCAGTACATCTGTTAATGATAGTGTACGCATTACTTAGCTAATTCCAGAAATGCCTCTTTGTTTTCGGCAATTACAGTGTCCATCATTTGTTCTAATTCTTGCTGCTGCTTGGCTCGCAAAAACTCTACAAAATCAATGACTTGACGTTTTTTTTCTTCAGGCAATTCTTTAAAGTCCTGTAACAATTTATCTGCTAAAGTCATGCTTCCACCTCCAGATGTTTCTCCTTTATATTATACCCAACCTTACGAACATTTGGTATCATTTTAATATATAATCGAAGATTTGTACCATTCAGGAGAGATGGAAACATTAAAATACGAATTGTAACACCATTATTGTCCATATCTATTTGAATCCACAATCAATGACCTCCGCGGTTGCTCAGTTATAACACCGGGCGTCTGATTACGTCCAGTACTGTGCCATCACGGTATTCCACCACCGCGACCACCTCATCGCTTATATGCAGCGGCCCCGGTTTACCGCCAAGATCATAGGCTGTGTCCCGGAGCTGTTCGATTGTCATCAGCGGCAACCCTGATTCCTTGAGATTTTCCATCAGATCCTGGCGTTTGGGGTTCACGGCCACGCCGCGGTCTGTTACGACCACGTCTACCGTTTCGCCCGGGGTGGAAATGGTTTGCACAGCGTCGGTGACCATCGGCAAGCGGCCCCTGAGCAGCGGTGCACAGATGATGGTGCATTTCGCCCCGGCCGACGCATCCGGATGGCCGCCGAGAGCCCCCATCATGATGCCGTTGGAATCGGTCATTACATTGACGTTAAAATTTATGTCTACTTCAGTGGCCCCCAGGACAACATAGTCAAGCTGGTTTACCATAGGCCCTTTATTCCAGGGATTCGCATAGAAGGTGCAGTCATACTCCTGATGGCGGGGGTTGTCACGGAGGGATTGGATTGTCCTTGCGTCAAAGCTCTGCACATCAAATAACGTTCGAATCAGCCCTTCATCCAGCAAATCGCAAAAGGGGCCGACGACACCGCCAATGGCAAAGCCGGCGGCAACGTTGTCCCGTAGCATAACCTCCCGCAGGTATTTGCCGGCCGCTACGGTGGCGGCGCCTGCGCCCAGCTGCATGCCAAAACCCTCTTTAAAATAGCCCGCATGTTCGATAACTTTAGCGGCCAGTTTGGCAATATGGAGATCGCGGGGATTGGAGGTAACCCGCAATGCCCCGGTTGAAATCCCGGCCGGGTCACCGATGCAGTCCACCTTGACGATATAATCGACCTGGTACTGGGGAATACTTACCGGACATATAGGATGCTCTACTACATTGTCAGTGATGGCCACCACCGTATCGGCCATACGGCTATCGACCATAGCATACCCCATGGAGCCGCAGGCAGCAGAGCCATGAACCCCGTTGATGTTGCCATAGCTATCACAGGTAGGCGCGCCGATAAACGCGACATCAATTTTCAGTTCCCCGCTCTCGATGGCCCGTACCCGGCCGCCATGGGAACGAATGACAGTTGGCTTTGTCAGTTTATTTGTCGTCAAAAAGTGGCCAAGCTTATTTCTCAAACCACTTGTTTCCGCCGCAATCAGGACACCTTGCTGAAAATAGGGAATTAATTCATCATTTGTATCTAAAAAAGAGCTTGGAGCTAAGGTCAGACCTTTAATCCCTTTTTGGGCAATCGCCGCAATAACCCGATTCATCACATAATCGCCGTTGCGAAAATGATGATGAAACGAAATGGTCATTCCGTCTTTTAAACCGGCGGCCTCAATGGCTGCCTCTATGGAAGGGAGCAATTTATTAGCGCCGGGATAGACCGCCTTCAGCACAGGACCGGCCTTGCGGACAGCTGCCGGCGGCTGGGTTGCAAACGGTCCGGCATAGCCTTGTATCTCTCTATAGCCTTCAATTGTGGCGGGAATCTCCCGGCCTGCTGCATTCATCATCGGCTTACCCCTTTCTGGTATATGCCGGCGGCTTGGGCATTGGCCAGTACTCTCCCGGCTCTTATGACCATCGGCATATCAATCATCTTGCCGTCTAAAGCGATAACGCCCGAGTTCTTGGCTGCGGCTGCCTCAAAAACGGCCAGCACCCGGCAGGCATAGTCAATCTCTGCCGCCGAAGGGGTAAATACCTGGTGGATAATATCGATTTGGCGGGGGTTTATGCAGGATTTGCCGTCAAAACCCAATTCTTTTATCAGCATTACCTCATTACGCAGTGTTTCCTCATCCCGCAAATCGGAGAATACCGAATCAATGGCCTGAATCCCTGCTTCTCTGGCGGCAAATACAATCATGCTTCTGGCAACGAACAGCTCCCGGCCACCGGTAAAGATATTGCCCCGTGTTTTTTCGGTCTTAAGTGCGGCGGCAAAATCTTCGCCACCGATCGCAATGGCGATCATTCGCGGGCTGGCAGAGGCAATTTCATAGGCATTGCGCAGGCCCTTAGGGCTCTCAATCGAAACCATCAGCTTAATTGACCCGGCTTCAAATCCCTGCCGGGCTTCGGCTTTGGTTATAATACGATCAATATCCTTAATTTCTTCCCCGCTTTCCCCTTTTGGCAGGCGAATATAGTCAGGCTTCGCCGGCAGCAAGTATTCCAGGTCGTCATAGCCCCAGGGGGTACTGATATGATTAATGCGCACCCCGATCTCGCACGGAAACGTAAGCGTTTTCAGCGCATGATAAACAAGCTCCCGGGCGCTGTCCTTTTCCGCTACAGATACGGAATCCTCAACATCAAAAATTACGCTGTCCGCGCCATATATCGCTGCATTCTGCAACAGTCCGGGATTGTTGCCGGCGGCATACAAAACCGTTCGCCGCAGCCGTTCCTTCACCATATCAGAATCCCCCCTGGCCGGCAGCCCGTTTAATTGCCGTTATGACCCGGGCTTCTATCGTATAGTCCAAAGCGCCTTTTTCGTTGGCGTTTACTATGGCATCCTCTACCCCCTGCGCCGCAATTGTTTTTTCAATCAGGCTCGTGATGTGTTCTCCATACTGTTGCCTGGTTGGGGTATGCAGCTCAACCTGGATACCGGTACCCGCTTCGGCGGGAGCCACCATTACCAGAATATCCGACGATTCAAGCGTACCTGCCTGCGCCGGTTTTAACAGCATTGACATGAGTAATCCTCCCTATTTCACAATGTAGAAACTATCTGCTCCCCTATTCGCATCAGGCTATGGAAGCCCCTGACCGCATAGAGGAATATGTGTGGCAATCGCGAATACAACTACTGCGAATAATTAGTTGGTAATATTGCCAAGGAGATATAATATGGATGAACGCGATTGGCTTATCTTTCATGTTCTGTATGAAAAGAGAAATATTACCAAAACCGGACAAGCTCTTTTCATTTCCCAGCCTGCGCTTACGACCCGGCTGCGCCAGATCGAAGACGAGTTGGGGGCGAAGTTAGTCTATCGATCAGGTAAAGGTATCCATTTTACATCCCAGGGAGAGTATCTGGCCAAGTGCGCTACCGAGATGCTGACCCGGATACAGGAAATCAAAGACCGGATTACCAATATGCACGAGGGCGTCAGAGGGACTTTACGCATCGCCGCAACTCACTATATGACCAAATACAAACTGCCGCGCCTGCTAAAGCTTTTTAAAACCCGCTATCCCCAAATGGAATTTAAGGTAAATACAGTCTGGAGTAAAGAGGTTTTAAACCTGGTCAATACCCACGGCGCTCATATTGGGTTCTTACGGGGCGAATATCCCTGGCCGGGCGAAAAGAAACTCCTCTTTGAAGAAACAATGTGCATTGCTTCCAGAGAACCCATTGTCATCCAGGAGCTGCCACAGCTCCCCTGTATTAGCTACCGTACAGATGACGCAGTCCAGTTATTAATTGATAACTGGTGGCGGGAAAACTTTACGGTTCCCCCGTTGATCAGCATGGAGGTTGACCGTCTTGACACTTGTAAGGACATGGTCGAACATGGCCATGGCTACGCGATCATGGGCAGCATGATCCTGCACAAATCAGACGGTGTCTACAAAACAGTGATCACCGATCAGAACAAGCAGCCGGTCATGCGCCGGACCTGGATGATCTATCAGAAAGAGGCCTTAACGATCAATGCGGTCAACGCCTTTGTCGAGTTTTCCGATTCCATTGATTATCTCGATCTTTAGCAGCAACCCTTGCCGGCTTACCTGGCAAGGGTTGTTATTTTTCCTGAATCAGACTACTGATATAGTTCATCGCTGCCTGAGCATCCCTTAACACCCGGTTAGCCCGCCTGGCATCGTGTTGCCATTTTTCCCGGGCCGCCGCCAGAATCCCGCCCGCCTCAGCCTGCGGCACAGCAACGACCCCGTCAGCGTCACCGATAATTATGTCGCCAGGATGGATAGTTGCAGGGCCGCAGGCCAAGGGGACATTCACCTCGCCGGCGCCGATTTTCCGGCTGCAGGCAACGGTTGTGCCGGTGCAAAAAACCGGAAAGTTCATGGCTTTGATGCTTTGCACATCACGAATCGTACCATAAGCCACTACACCGCCCAGCCCAAGGACCTGCGCCAAGCCGATAACAAAATCACCGGCAACCGCCTGATAGGAATAGTTCGCGGCATCAATCACCAGAATATCGCCGGGCCGGGCTGCCTGCATAGCCTTAAGCACCATCATATTGTCACCGGCCGGCATCTTAACCGTGATGGCCTGTCCGCAGATCCTATACTCCGCTTGAAGGGGTTTGACAGCGGTGTCAAAATTATTTAATCCCTGCATCGCATCCGATATGCAGGTGGTTGGCAACAACCTAAACCCGTCAACTGTTTTTTGCATATTCTCCTCCCATCAGGTTTACTGCCAGCTTGGTTATAGCTGCAGAATATTGGCCAGGTTCTTCATTTTGGCAGCGTCTTCGTTATAGATGCTGCCATAATACTGCTGCTTCAATTCATACCAGTGGTACTCAAACCTGAGTGCCAGCAGAATACCATCTGCCAGCGCCCCCTCAGCTTTACCAGGGTCAGTAAACACCACTTTTCTGGTCTCAAAGCCATCCAGCACCCCTTGCAGCTGCCGGAAAAAGGGTACGGAGGTTACAGTCGTCCCGCCACCAACCATACACTGGAGTGCGTACTGCCTGGCTTTAGTAAATACATTTCTCGCAATAGCAAGCACTGGCGGCGCGTTAACATCAGTCACGCCCAAGGCCTGCACGAGGTCAGTGCGCCCCAGGACAATCCCGTACAGCCGGTCAATATGATCGGCGCTCAGGATCTGATCAAGCTTTTCATACCCGTTGACGGTCTCAATATTAATAAGTAATTTCATATCAGCCAGTTCAGCAGCGGTATATTCGGCGGCAGCCATAGCCAGGTACTTTTCCAGGGCAAACCTGGATTCTATCATCGGTGCCATAAGGTTATCGGCACCGAACATTCTGGCCAGCCGCAGGTCGGTCAACGCCTCGCAGCCGCCAATTTTTATGGTAAGACCGACGCCGGCCTTTATTGCGATCTCTTTGGTACGAGCTATTTCGTCAAGCCGGCTGCCTTCCGCTTCCAGGTTACACTTAACCGCGGTAACACCATATTGCTGCCGCAGGCTTGTGAGAATTTCCACCAGGTTTTTCGCAAACGCATTCATCCTATCCGCCTCTCTCTCGTAAATATAAAGGCTGTACGTCAGCGGTTTCGGTTTTTGGCTTTCACCTGGTTCAGCCGGCCGCCTGCTTTGATAGATTCCAGATCCTCCTGGCAGAGAGGGCAGACAACAATAATAGCAGCACCTTTCGTCTCGTTCTTAACGATAATTTGCCGATCTGCTGATAATACGGCTGTGTCAAAGGTCAGCCGGTCCCCCTGGCTGATTGTGTCAAAATCGTCGCTATTCGTAAAGGTCAGCGGCAGGAGACCCCAGTTTACCAGGTTCGCCAAGTGCAGCCGGGCAAAACTCTTGGCAATCACGGCTTTAATGCCAAGATACCTTGGCACCATAACCGCTTGCTCCCGGCTTGATCCCTGACCGTAATTTGAGCCGCCAATGATTAAACCGCCGCCTGCCGAGATAGCCCGGTCGACAAAGGTGTCATCCACCACCTTAAAAGCATGCCGCGAGAGTTCCGGGATATTTGAACGGATCGGCAAATACAAGGCTCCGGCCGGGCAGATGTGATCGGTGGTGATATCGTCGCCGACTTTAATCAGTACCTCGCCGCCGGTGACATCAGGCAAGGCCGGCATAGCCGGGATTGGTCTGAGGTTAGGTCCGCGCCGGATAACGATCGTTTCCGGCTCTGGTGAAGGTGGCTGAAACAGATCACGGTCATCGATAAAAACGTCAGGCATTTCGTAAATAAAGGGCGGGAGCTGTAGCTCGCGGGGATCGGTAATGACGCCGGTCAGCGCCGATGCGGCCGCAGTCTCAGGGGCAACCAGATATACCTTGTCCGAGGCCGTACCGCTGCGCCCGACAAAGTTACGGGGGGTCGTCCGCAGCGAAACCCCGTTGCTCTGGGGAGCAAACCCACAGCCATTGCAGCCGCCGCAGACCGGTTCAAAAATCCGGACACCTGATGCCAGAATTTTGTCGTGAGCGCCCCTGGCGATACTCTCGCGCAGCACAGTCCGCGTGGCAGGATACAGGCCGGCGTCCACATCCCGGTGAATCGGCTTGCCGGCCAGAATATGGGCAATGGCCAGCACGTCCCGCAGCGACGTATTGGTGCAGCTGCCCATCATTACCTGATCTACTTTTACCCCGGCCGCTTCCCGCACCGGTACAACCCGGTCCGGCTGGTGCGGCAGCGCAATCAGCGGTTCGAGCGCCGACAAATCCAGCTCGATTACCTCATCGTAGACAGCATCAGCGTCGGCCTGCAGCGGCTCCCACTGCGCCTCCCGGTGATAGGCCCGCAGCCACTTGCGGGTATTGTCATCACTGGAGAAAACCGACGTAGTTGCCCCTGTCTCCTGCCCCATATTAGTGATGGAAGATCTTTCGGCCACATGCAGCGTCCCAACCCCAGAGCCGGTGTATTCGAAAATCTTGCCGACTCCGCCCGTAATGGAGACTCGGCGGAGCAGTTCCAAAATAATATTTTTGGCCGATACAAAGGGCGGCAGCTGGCCGCTGAGACGGACATTGACAATCTTAGGCATTGTCAGGTACAAGGGCTCGCCGGCCATAGTCATGGCTCCGTCAAACCCGCCCACACCAATCGAAAGCATGCCAAGCCCGCCGGCGGCGACCGTATGCGAGTCGGCGCCAATCAGGGTCTTGCCAGGCACACCCCAGTGCTCCAGGTGCAATTGATGGCAAATACCGCTGCCGGGACGGGAACAAATGACCCCCAGCTTTGCGGTTATGTCCTGCAGGAAGCGGTGATCGTCCGAATTCTTGTAGTCGGCCTGAATCATATTGTGGTCAATATAGTGGACAGCCAGCTCGACCTGCACCTTTTCCAGGCCCATAGCCTCAAGCGCCAGATAGGACATAACCCCGTTTACATCGTGGGACAGGGTCTGATGAGCCCGCAGACCGATACGCTGCCCTCTGATCATTTGTCCGGCCACCAGCGACCGGCTGATTAATTTTTCCGCAATGGTCAATCCCATCCGGTATTCCCTCCCCCAACAGCTGACTGGTAAAACTCCAGACACTTAGGCTTCTTCTACCACTACCTTTTTCCCCTTGAGCTTCATGATGGCCGGTACCGAGACCCATAAGACAGCAATAATCAGGAAAACTAAGGAAACCGGATCTTTGACAAACATGCTGTAATCACCGTTATACAGGTTCATGGCCCGGCGCAGGTTGTTCTCAATCATGGGTCCCAGGATCAGGGATAGTACAACCGGTGCGATGGGGTAATCATTTTTTGCCAGGTAATAGGCAGCAAGACCACTGCCTATCATCAGCAGCAGATTAAACACGCTGACCTGTACCGCGTAAACACCAAATACAGAGATGGCAAGGATCCCGGGGATCAGGTATTTAGGCGGTGTTTCAATGACTTTGGCAAAGACTTTAACCAGCGGCAGATTTAAGATAAGCAGCATAACATTGCCGACAATCATACTGGCAATCAAACCCCAGGCTACCTGCGGATGATCCTGGAATAAAAGCGGCCCGGGGGTAATATTAAACATGATAAGGGCCCCCATTAAGACAGCGGTAGTACCTGTGCCGGGTATGCCCAGGGTCAACAGCGGGATCATGGCGCCGCCGGCAGCGCCATTATTGGCGGCTTCAGGTGAAGCTACCCCCTCGATCGCGCCCTTACCGAAATTGGCCTTATTCTTGCTGAACTTTTTCTCTACCGTATACGCCATAAACGAGGATAGGGTAGCCCCGCAGCCAGGCACCAGCCCCTGAAAGAAGCCTAACAACGAGCCCCGCAGGATGGGGATGGTGCTGTCTTTTAAATCCTGCCGTGTCGGCATTACCCTGCCGACTTTAACAGGCTCACCGGTGACATAATCATTGGTCAGAATGGTCTTAAATACCTCACCCAGGGCAAACATCCCCACCGCCAGGGTCAGGAATTCAATACCGGAGTACAGCTCCGGAAAGCCAAACGTCAGACGGGCCACGCCCGATATGGGATCAACGCCCACTGTTGACAGCAATAAGCCCAGCGTGGTCATGATAAAGGCTTTAATCTGCGACTTACCGGCCAGGCTGCTCAAGGCGCAAAGCCCGAGAATCATCAGCGAGAACTGGCCGGCCGGGCTGAACTTCAACGCAAACTCGGCCAGGGGCACAGCCATAAAGACCAGGCCGATGCAAGCAATCAGACCGGCTACAAAAGAAGCAATAGCACAAATGGCCAAAGCCGCTCCGGCCCGGCCCTGTTTGGCCATTTGATAGCCGTCCAGCGTCGTGCATACGGAGGAATTCTCTCCCGGCGTATTGATGAGGATCGCGGTCGTTGACCCGCCGTACATCGCGCCGTAATACACGCCCGCCAGCAGGATAATGGAGCTGGTAGCCGCTTGTTCTGCCGGCAGTCCGCTGGTCAGGGTTGCGGTAACCGGAATGAGCAGAGCAACACCGCTAATCGGGCCGATACCAGGCAGAACGCCTACCAGTGTCCCGATCAGGCAACCGAATAAGGCAAAACAAAGATTAATAGGCTCTAAGGCCACACTAAGCCCTTGCAGCAAAAATTGTAATGAGTCCAAAACTTATCCCTCCTTAAAAAGGTAGCGGCGGTAGTACGCCTAAGAATAGCTCTACATAGCAATAGTAAATGCCGCCGGCAAAGGCCGCCGCAATCATTGCGGAAGACAAATATTTCCCTTTTTCCATGGTTTGGAAACCAACCAGCAGGAACAGAAAGGTAGAAATAACATAACCGAGGGTCTCAATTAATAGAGCATACAGGACAAGTGACACCAGGATGATAAGGAACTTCTTATACTCAAGTTCTTCTTTTTTCGCAGCGGTTTGTGAGCGAATGGCCACCAAAAGATTGATCGAACTGAGAAGGATAAGAATGGCCGCCAGGAAGCTCGGAAGCGCTTTCGGCCCGATGGCAATGCCCACGTTCGACACCGTCAGGGTTTGGGCGTACAGATAAATTGCGACACCTACAACAAGAAAAACTACGCTCGCATAGTGGTCAAAGGTTTTGTTCACGGTGTTACTCACTTTCCTTTCTAAAAACAGAGAGAAGAGCCAGGCTCTTCTCCCTATTCAATACGTAGCGAGGATTTATTTCGCCATGCCTAACTCTTTGTAAATTTCGGTGTAAGTCGCTTCATCGGCTTTGATGAGATCATAGAAACCTTTGGCATCTTTGTAAGTATAGATAACCCCTTGCTTTTTCAGTTCGTCTTTCCATTCCTGCGTGTTGCAAAGTTCACCTACTTTTTCCGACCAGTATTTTTTAGCTGCTTCAGGTACGTCTTTGCCGGCAAAAATCCCGCGCCAGTTAGTCGTAACAACATCAAAACCCTGTTCTTTATAGGTTGGGATATTTTTCATTACCTCATCGTCAGTAATCCGGGCGGCGGAAGAGACGCCTAATACCCGTACCCTGCCGGCCTGAACGTATTGTTTAATGGAGGAAACATCAGAAGTCAGAGCGTCGGCATTACCGCCAAGCAGGGCTGTTAACGCCTCACCGCCGCCATCATAGGTGTTGTATTTCATCGCTTTAATATCGACGCCGGCTTTGCGGGCCAGCAAAACGGAGTTCAGGTGATCCCAGGTTCCGGGCGCACCGCCGCCGCAGAATTGTACACTGGCAGGGTTGGCTTTCGCGGCATCAAACAGTTCTTTTAAGGTGTTATATTTGGAATCGGCTCTGACGGCAATAATACCATAATCCTCCTGCAGCAGGGCCAAAGGATATATCTGATCAGGGCCAATCGGGCTGTTACCGTCTTTCTTAATGTAATTTAAGATAAAAGGAGTAGAAGCGATCATTAATTTGTGGTCATTTTTGCCGTCCTGGGTAGCAAAGCTTACCGTGCCTGTAACCTGGCCGCCGCCGGGTTTGTTCTCAACTATGATCGGCTGGGTAACGATTTTTTTCTGATCAAAGATTTTAGCCACCGTGCGGGCAACCATGTCCAGACCACCGCCGGCACCGGCAACGGCCAGCAGGGTTACCTGTTTCTGCGGAGCCCAGGCTTTCTTGTCATCAGGAGCTGCTGCCTGCTTGGCACAACCGGCAGCGCTGATTACCAGCATGATGGCGATTAGAACTGATACTAATTTTACATTCTTTGAAGACATCAATTTCCACTCTCCTATTTTATTAATGGATAAAGAACGTCGTAAATAAGTAAATTACAGCCCCCCTTCGGCAATTCTCTTTCTTTCGCGCAATATTCCGAACTTTCGGCAGGAACCCTTTGTTTTATAACCCTGAAGTTATCCTTGAATTAAGTACTCAGCCTGTTATTGTCTCCTAATATCATTATAGTTAAAATCCGCAATGATTAATAATTCAGATAATTAATCGAATTCAATTCAAAAATTATATATCATTGCTTGCCACAGCCAGTGTTCTATTAAAACTTATCAGCCCCTGCCGGGCGAACAATAAAAGCCGCCCTCCTGCGTGAAGACGGCAGTTTCGCTAGCTTAGCGATTTTTTCATACATATACTATTGGCATTGCCGATATAGGGATCATAATTTTGTGTTACCGCATAACCAATGCTTTTATAGAGACCAATCGCTTCTTGTTGTTTTATGCCAGTTTCCAGCACGGCCCATTGATAACCGTTGCTTTTAACCAGTTCCTCTAAATTTTGCATGATCAACTTAGCTAATCCCTGCTTTCTATGTTCTTTTTTCACAAATATCCGTTTCATTTCTGCCGTGTCCGTGTCATGGGCTTTAAAGGTCCCGCAAGCAACCGGATGTTGATCAATGCAAAGCAGGATAACCTGAGTATGCCCGACTTTGTTATACTTATCGAATTGCTTTTGCAGGCTGCCATATCGTTCTGCCAGGTCTTCATCCAGCATTTTGGTAAGTTCAATAAAAGCAACATTGCTGCTATCTGTTCGTAAAACCTCTACCTTCATTCTGTTTCCCTCCCTCATTCAGCTTGCCGCAATGACTCACCTGAACAACTTGTCCTTATCGCCGCCCCTGCCAGGCAGAATCATATCCAATATATTCCACAAAATACGATAAGCACCTGCAAAATTATTTCCCGGAAATTGCAGATTTTTGCCTGGCTGCTTGCGGCTTACCCGGGAATACAATGGCATACTATGGTATAATTACAGTAAATAAGCGGCAACGGTAGCCTGTTCGCTGCGGCTCAAGGGGGGAAGCCCATGAAAATCGCTGCTGTACTGTTAGTACTGGTACTAAGCACTGCCTTGCTTGCTGCTTGCAGCCATGCCGGGCAGCCGGTACGCAATGGCTCAGTCCAGGAGTACTCCTCCCAGACCGGGGTTAATCCGCCAGCGCCGGGGAGTACAACCCCCGGCAAAGTAATGATCGCTTTTGATTATCAGCGTATGCGTAAACTGGCAAGCGATCAGTTGGCCGTTTGGATCGAAGACACGCAGGGGCAGCATGTGCGCACCCTGCTGGTAACCCGCTTCACGGCCGGCGGCGGTTATCAGCAGCGGGCAGAAGCACTGCCGGACTGGCAAAAAGTATTCCAGCCGGCCACCGCCAGCCAGAAGGCGCTGGATGCCGTAAGTTCTGCAACACCGCAGTCCGGCCCGGTTGCAGTCATCTGGGACTGCCGGAACCAGGCCGGTGAGGCTGTTCCCGCCGCTGCCTACATCTATAGGGTAGAAGCCAACATAGAATGGTCTAAAACAGCCCTCTGGCAGGGTACTGTCACGGTAGGCTCCACGGCCGGTCACTCCACCGCCGTCCCGGTTGCAGGCGATGGCCCTTTGCTGCAAGCCGTACGGGCTGATTTTGTACCGGCACTCTAACTGGCTGGCCGGCCCGGCAAGATACCAAATATGTATAAAGAATTGAGGTATTGCTTTGAATAGAGAAGAGGAAATGATGGAATACCAGGATAATCCCCAGCCCCCGCCGCCGCGGCCCTGGTATAAAAAACTGGGACTGGGCGGGGCAGCTACCGCGCTGCTGGCGCTACTGAAATGGAAGAGTATTTTGGGGTTTCTCAAGGGAATTTTTCTGGTTTTTAAGTTTAGTAAGTTTGGGGTCACAACCTTATCTATGGTAGCAACAATTGGTGTGTACGCCTGGTTCTACGGCTTCCAGTGGGCTGCCGGTTTTATCCTGTTGATCGCCATCCATGAATATGGTCATATGTTTGCAGCCAAACGCCAGAACATCCCCGTAACGGCCCCGGTCTTCATCCCGTTTCTGGGTGCCATGATTGGCCTTAAAGAACAGCCTAAGGATGCGGCAACAGAAAGTATCATCGCCTTTGGCGGCCCGCTGTTTGGCTTTGCGGCCACTGCCTGCATGCATGCGGCCGCCTATGGTTTTCAGTCGCCCCTGCTTTTTTCACTGGCCTTTACCGGCTATTTCCTGACACTATTCAATCTCATCCCGGCTTCGCCGCTTGATGGCGGGCGGATTGCCGGCGCTGTTTCGCCTTATATTTGGTTTCTCGGCATTCCCCTGATCCTAGCCCTGATTTGGGTCAGTTTCAACCCGATCTTAATCCTGGTGTTGTTCGGAGCGGTCCATCGGGCCTGGGAGTTCTGGAAGCACCGCAACGATACCTATTATGATACCGATGCCGGGTTTCGCTTAAAAATAGGCATTGCCTATCTTTCCCTGCTGGTACTGAGCGGGGTACTGACCTATGAAGCCCATATTACGGCCGAGGCGCTGCGCCCAAGGATTTAGTACTTTATCAACGCCGGCAGGCCCCACTGTCCCGCTGCCATACAAATCAGGCCGTTGCTTATTTGTGCGCCAATAAGCAACGGCCTTTGTCCTGGGGCTATTCATGTAGTTAAGGCCTCAATCTGTTTTTGCAAATGGTTAATCTGATCCTGCAGTCTGTCTAGCTCTGACTGCATATTGGGAACATACCTGGGGTCCGGTTTTGTCTGCTCCGCTTTACCTTTTTCTTTATCGGCCTGGGCCTCCAAAACATCGTTGATTAACGTTCTATGGGAAGCAATAACAAACATTATCTGCGCCGTTTCAAACAGGCCGTTGGCCAGAAGATTCAGTTCATCAATGCTTAAGGACTGGGAGATAACCAAACCCAAAATAAAAAAAAACAAAGCCGATTCTTCCGGTGTCAAATCCAGAAATATGGATTCTTCCGGTACTAATGCAAACTCCTCCACCCAATTCCACTCCAGTAACCGGCAATTTATCCTTCTACAACATATGTCCTGCAAGGCAAACCTATGCTTGTTGCCCTCCTGCCGGCTGCCTGAGCGGGTCCCATTCCAGATCATCATTACGCCACCAGAGCCCAGCCGCCTTCTTCTTTAATTGTCAATATCTTTTCATGATAAGGTATAAGGCTGCTGCGGTGACCCACGCTGATAATGCCTGTTGCTTTCAGCTCGCTCCGGAGCAGCTTATACAGCCTTTTTTCCATAGCTTCGTCCAAGCCGGCTGTGGTTTCATCCAAAAACAGCCACTGTGGTTGCTGCAAAAGAGCGCGGGCAAAAGCAATCCGCTGCTGCTCGCCCACCGATAGAATGCGTGACCAGTTTTCCTGATCATCCAGGCGACCCAGCAAATCCTCCAAATTGCATTTTTTCAGTACTGCCTGCAGGGCTTCTTTTGCATACCCCTGTCCTGACTGGGGATAACACAACACTTCCCGTAATGTCCCTACCGGCAAATACGGTTTCTGTGGCAAAAATAAACATTGCTGGTTTTGCGGGATGCTGATACGGCCTTCACCAAAAGGCCAAATACCGGCAATCGCTTTTATCAGCATACTTTTGCCACAGCCCGATGGCCCTGTAATCAGTAAGGACTCACCGGCCTGCAGCTTCATTGCAAAGTTGCTTACCAGCAACTCCCCATTAGGCCGCCTGATGTGCAAACCCTCTATGGAAAAAAACGCATCCGCGGCAGACAGAACCTGGATCGACTGACTGGCGGGCGCCAGCCGCAACTGGTCCATCGTGTCTATCAAAATTACCAGCCTCTTTACAATCGCCTTTAACTTGGCAATCTCCTTATACCAGCAAGAAATAAACAGGAGTGAATGCTGTACCTTCTCAAAAGCGGCTGTGGTCTGCATCAGCCCGCCGAGCTGAAGCTGACCGCTGAAAAATCGCGGTACCGCCACGATATAGGGAAGAGGTTCCGCTCCGCGGTACAGGCAAAAAATTAAACTATCCAAAATTTTTTGGCGGTTTATGCATTGATGAAAATTATCATAGACTTTTTTAAAATAGCCCCGCAGCACATGGCCTTCCCGTTGCTCGCCTGCATATAAGGCAATAGCATCCGCATATTCCCGTAAGCGTACTAATACAAAACGGGCATCGGCCTCATAGCGTTGTTGTAAAAAATTAAGCTGTGCCAATGAATGCCCCATTTTTCCCATAACACAATTCACTGCAACGGCATAACCTGCTGCGATCCAGAACATATCCCCGGCAATAGTGATACTCCATTCATGCCAGGACAAAGAAAAGGAGCCAGATAAACTCCACAAAATCAGAGTAAAACTACATAAAATCCCCAACGTATACAAAAACCATAAAAAAATTTTCAGAAGCAGCTCAATAAACAGTTTAACGTCTTCACAAATGATCTGGTCCGGATTATCAACGCCATGATCCAGGATTTGCAGACAGTAATACTTTTTAACCTGTAGATAATCTGCCAATAACCAGTTTGTTAACCATTGGCGCCATTTTACAGCCAGCAGTTGGCGCAGATAGTCCTGGTAGACGGTTACCGCCCAAGCAGCGATGATTAATACAATCCATTGCCATAAAGAATCCAGAAATGCCGCCATGTCCCGGTCTTGCAAGGTATTAAAAAATACGTTTCGCCATTGGTTCAGCCATACCTGGATATAAACATTGGTGATACTCAGTCCGGCAATAACCAGCAACAGCAATAGGGCATATTGCTTTTCTTCCGAGCGCCAGTAACTACTGCTAATCTTCCAAATCCCCTGCAATAAGCTGCATTCTTTTGCTGCCGTCAACTGATCATTTTTCAATATATTTTTTACCAGCATAGTATTGCGTAACACTCCTTATTCATTGCGGCTTTGAAAGTAAGCAACCAGCCTCGGCCCGGCCAGCAAGGAGTTTACGTCTGCGTGCCTGGCTTAGTTATTGACAGAAAACATCATCACCGCCTCTTAGCAGAGGTTGTGATGATGTTTTCCTATAATGCCTGCTCTCGTTAACACGCACTGGTAAGCAGCTGCCCCTATGTATCAGCCACGACTAATGCTGCGGCTGTTCCGTCAATAGGTCTGCCGGGCTGGCCGGTTCCTCCGGCTGGTATTTTTCCACCCTGACGTTCAGCGGCAGAACAATGTTGCAGGCTACGGCTTGAGAATCACTGGCGTAAGCCGGCCTGAATACGGACTGCTGCAGGGACTCAATAGCCGCCTGATCCAAAGCGTCATCACCAGAACTGATAATAATTTCAATATTGCCGGCTGTGCCACTTTCAAATATGGTCGCTTTTAGCTTCACCAGCAGGGTTTTTTCCGAGTACTTCTCCTGCAATTCCGGGGTCAGGGAAACCGGTGCCAAGGTGATAATTTGCGGCGGCGTTACGGCGGCATTCGGTTTCGCCATAACGGGAACAGCCATAGCCAACATCACAACTAACAAAAGTGCCAGACTAAAGGGGACTTTCTTAAGAATTTTCATGCAAACACCCTCTCTTTTTTAACCTATAACAGCAAGACACCGATGTGCGAGAATCATTCTCATTAAGCATTAAAAAAGGGTTGTCTATCTACCTGCTGCTATAACCCCTTCTACCGCATTATGCCTATTACTATTATATTGATAATTGTTCTCTATCAAGAAGCATCAATCCTGCTGTTTCACACAAAAAAATGCATACTAAAAGAATTTATCTATTGGAGCGATTTTTATTGCTTGGACGGCTTTGCCAGGAGTCCAGCAGATGCAGCACCGCCAACTGCGGATGCTTAAACAGCATCCGTGGTCCTGCAAACCGCATCACCTCAATGATCTGTGCCCGCATAACCGGGCGGTAGCAATGCACCGGGCATTTTGCGCATACCGGCTTTTGTGCACCAAACAGACAATGGCTGAGCCGCTGCCCGGCGTAATCGGCGAGCCTTTGGCAATCGCCGCACAAGGCCCCGTCAGTCTGATGCTTTGCCTGGCAATACAGCAAAATCATTTTTTCCATTGTGATTTTCTCTCTGGCAATACGTCCACCCTGCACACCGTCACTCCTATCCCTGCGGGCAAGATTACTATTCCTGCAACTTCAGCTTCATTACCCTGATTATAGCTGAATTGATAAACCAACACCAGGATGAAAAAAAGTATATCTATAACCCAAATGATTTGCGGATGCATATTTCATCTTGCCCTCACGGATATACCCGGCACTGGATACCCCATACCATCGTTTAAAAGAATGCTGCAGCTTGCTGTTATTCATTTGGGCAATAGCGGCCAGCTGGCAGTGGACAGCGGCGCCAGGATATTCTTGTCCAGCTCGTCTTTACCGGCCGCAAGGTCCTTCTGACCGCTACCCGCCGCTGGTAGTGCCTGGGGGGCTGAACCGCCGGGCCAGCAAAAAGAACCATCAACCGCAGCCTTCCAGGCACGGTGATGGTTCTTTTGCTTGCAACCGGGTCAACTGCGCAGCCAGTAATACACAGTCAGGACAATCGGTATTGCCAGGGCAAGTGCGGCCAGGGCATTCCACTGGCTGCCCGCCAGCGGGGCCAGAATGCCAAACAGGGTGAGCCCGCTAATGGCAGCCGGCAGCAGCCAGATTTGCCGGGATGACTGCCGTACCGGACGGGCAGTGGGCGCCGGCTGCTTTGCCGCTATGTTATGTATGCCCGGCTTGCATTTGACAAACCAGGCATACATACCAGTGATAATCATGATGCAGGTCAGGGCAGCCGTAAGAAACCACAGGATTTTCAGCGGCAGAGTGTCGTGATTGCTGAAATGAACCGGGCCGGCCAGGGAAATTGCCCGGAGATACCAGGGCTGCTCAATAATGGCGGTAACAGCTCCGGTCGCCGCATCGATCCAGGCAGACTGAGCGAAATGGGTGGCAAACCCTTCGCCCTGAGTGCGGACAATATAATGCCAGGGCATTTTTCCGTCTGCCTGCGGCAATTCTATCCCGGTTATCCGCCGCTGGGGCAGCACGGCCTGGGCCGCTGTCAGGGCATCATCAAGGGCAATGCGCTGTGCCCGGAATGGCTTTCCCTGATATTCTGCCAGTAACTCCCGACGTATGCCTTCATGCCAGGCATTGTGAACCGGGCCGGAAAATACAAAAATAAAGCCGCTGCTGCTTAACAATACTGTCCAGGCAAGGGTGACAATACCCAGCAGTTTATGCCAGTCCATCCAGCGGCTGCGCCGGTGAGCCGAGCGAATGGCGCCAAAAGGAATCGTTTTCATAAACGGCGCGTACAGCCATAATCCCGAGAGGACGGCAACGATGCTCAGCCCGCACATGACACCGAGCAACTGCCGGCCAAAAGCCCCTAAATACATATCCACATGCATGCGGTAGGCAAAGTTCATAAACTGGGAAATACTCTCGTATTTCACTTGTTGATTGGCCTGTTCAATGAACTGACCTGTGTTCAGGTCCAGTCGGATATACTGATAGCCCTTGCCTGCCGCCTGCAGGGAAAAGGCGACCGTGCGCTTGTCGTGGTCCAGATAGACAGCACGCAAATGGTAGCCGGGATAACGTTCCAAAGCCGCCTCCGCCATCCTGCCCACAGAATAGCCGGCCGAATCCACAGGCACGGTGTCCGTAACCGCAGGTATACTGACCTGATTCCATGCCGCTATTTCCCGGCTGAAAATTAAAGGCAGGGCGCTGGCACACATACTCAGAAGAAAAACAGCGCACAGCAGGCTTGTCCATTTATGAAGGTTGTACCAATATTTCATCGTTGTAAAAGGCTCCTTTGCCGGCACTACCGAGATAGACAATAATAATCATTATCATTAAAGCATTAAAAAAATTTCCGCCTTAAAGACACTATCACTTTCTGCCATGAAATCATTGGCAATCACGACGTTACTCCGTATACCAACCCGTACTTTCACCAGTCAACATGCTAACAGCACTGCAGCGATCTGAACGTACTACGCAAGACCCCTTGTGAAGAAGGAAATCTTCCCGCCATTGCTGGGGCCGGGCGGGATAGGGGCGTGATATAAAAGAGCAGCAATAGATCATTGGGGATTAGGCGGGGCAGCTGGCCGGTTTTAGTCTCGAACCTTAGAATAATGATTTTTTAAACTGTCGTGGCGTAAGCCCGTACATTTTCTTAAATGCCACTGCAAACTTGCCGGCGCTCTCATACCCCACCGCATTGGCAATCTCCCGGATGGTCATGCCATGGGACATTAAACGCGCCGCCTGTTTCATCTTTTCCTGATGGACATATTCGGCAATGGACACGCCGAAGCAGGCTTTAAAGCATTTTCGCAGCTTAGTAGCGCCCATTTTCGCAATAACGGCAAGCTGTTCAATTGCCGGCGGGTTATGAAACTCTTTATCCAGCACATCTTTTACCAGCCAGACATGTCCTCCTTCCTTCCAGGCCGCAAAGCGATTCCAGATCCCCTCGGCCGAAAAATTTTTCTGATACTGTACATTGCGCAGAATAATCGCCAGTATCTCCAGCATCTTGCCCTCATAATACAAATGCGGTATCCGGGCCTCCCCCCGCAGGGCGTACTTTAACTGTTCAAACGCCACCACCAGGTCAGGCGTATTATAATGCTGACTTTGCCATTGCAAAGCCCCGTCAAGCTGAAAAGGTCCGTCAGGGAAAATGCCACGCACATGGGCGGCAATAAATTCATCAAATACGAGTACATAGGTCCACCAGACCGGCTCGTCGGCGCCGATGATCAGCTTAACCTTCTGTCCCCGGTGAACTAAAAGATGAAGCCCCCGTTTTAGTTTCCTCGCTTTTTTTCCCGGCTCAATCACCGTAATATCACCGCGCTCCACTGAACAAAGCCACACGCCCATCGGCGCAATAGAGTAGCTGTAAGTCACGGGTTCCTTCACCATGAAACGGGCATAACCGGCTACCAGTCCCGGTGCCGGATGGGTGTCCAGCAGATAGCCGCCGCTGCGGTCATTGAGGTAGTAGTCGACATACGCCGGCGGCAGGCGATAGATATGCGCATCGCCGTCGCGGGCTTGCTGGCATCCCAAATATTCAGCAAGCCCGGCGCTGCCCGGCCGGCACTCATTTATTTCCACAATCAGTATCCCCCTGTAAAAGGCGCAGACCGCTTAATTATTGCTTCCGCAATTTTCACCTTTTTATTATAACATAGGCCATGGCGAAAGATAACTGCCGGCGGCCCCGGCAAATTGCCCTAACCAACTCGATATTTTCCCATTCTGGCCAAAGAAAACGTGTAAAGGGGGCGGAAAAATCCAGCAATTGCCCTGCTGCTTTATACTTTTTTCGCCTTGCCACCTCTGCCTGGGCCGCGTTGCCGGCTGTTGACGCCGGTAAAATTGTCTTGTTATACTGAGACAAATCCGGATTGAGAATGATTATCTCTATTGGCAAATCCCCGCCATTGCAATGGAGCCTACTGACAAAAGAATACAGGAGCTGATTCCATGAAAAAAATATCCCCCACTAGAAAAGGCCTGTTGTATGCCCTGATTGGCAGCAGCCTGTTCTGGCATTTGCCAATGCCCGGCTATACCGCCGACGAGGCTGCGGAAAAAGCCGAAGGCCGGCACTTCACCCTTGAAGGTGTGGAAGTAACGGCCGTACGGGCAGCGAAAGACAACGGCTATGTGGCTAAACGCAGCAGCACCGGCACCAAGACCGACACGCCGCTGGCAGAGACGGCCCGATCCATCAGTATCATTACCAGGGAGCAGATGGATGCCCGTGGCGTCACCGACATGTTCGACATCCTCAGCTACACGCCTGGTTTTAGCGATATGGGCTATAATAACCGGGGCAACCGCTATGGCTATTACACGCTCCGCGGCTTTGGGGGCACTTCCTTTACCGATGGGCTGCGCAGCGCCAGCGGCGGCTTTGCCGTTTCGAACTATGACCCCTACAGCTTTGAGCGGGTAGAGGTTCTGCGCGGTCCGGCGGGCATTTTGTATGGCACCACCAACCCCGGCGGGGTCGTAAATCAAGTATCCAAACGGCCCACAGCCGAACCACTGCGGGAAATCCGGCTGCAAACCGGTATTGAGCAGGAACTGAGCGGGGCTGTGGATATCAGTGGACCGGTCAACAACGATGGCCGACTGCTGTTTCGCCTGACCGCTCTGGCCAGTGAGGAAGACCTGCCTGTCGACTATAGCAGTGCCGAACGGCAAATGCTTGCGCCGGCCTTCACCTGGCAGCCGGACACCAATACCAGTTTTACCCTCTTGGCCCATTATCAGAAAGACGACATCAAAGGTGACTCCTACAGTTCACTTTCGCAATACCAACCGGGCCATGTGTTGTACGGTTATAAATCGGGAACTATGTTTGTCGGCGAACCGGATTTTGACCGTTTTATCCGGGAGGATAAACAAATCGGCTATATTCTGGAACACCGGTTTAACGACACCTGGTCTGTCACCCAGAGCGCCCGTCATACTGATCTTTTCACCGGTATGAAAGCGCTGACCGTCAAAAGTGTCACAGCTGGCATTGCCAGCCGTACGGCTGATAACTATACCAGCGACCTGCGGGCCGACCTCATTGATACCCATTTTACCGCCAAATGGTCAGGCGGTGCCATTGACCATACCACCCTGCTGGGCTTTGATTACTATAACTACAACTACGACTATTACTGGCTTACCGGCTCCGCCCCGGCATTAAACCTTACTACGTTACACTACGGTCAGGCTGTTGCTGAGCCAACAACCATATCTTATCTGACTGAAACCAAAACCAGGCAAGCCGGCTGGTATCTGCAGGACCAGCTCAGGTTTGGCAAGCGCTGGACGGCGATTGCCGGCGGCCGCTACGACCGCTATGACAGCATCACCGTAAACCGACTGAGCGGCGCCCGTACCAGCATTGACCAAAATGCCTTCACCGGCCGTCTGGGCCTGGTTTATGACGCCGGCAACGGACTATTCCCCTACATCAGTTATGACGAGTCTTTTGAAGGCTTGTCCGGCTCCGACCGTTACGGCAATACCTTTGACCCTACTACCGGCCGGCAATACGAACTGGGACTGCAATATGTCCCGGAAAACAGCACTGCCCGCTTTACCGCCGCCATTTTTGACCTGCGCCAGCAAAATATCCTGACCACCGATCCTCTAAATGAAAGTTTAGGCGGCAGCTTTAGTGTGCAAACCGGCGAGATTGCCGCAAGAGGCCTGGAACTGGAAGCCTCAATAGCAGCCTTTAACAAACTGAATGTCACCGCAGCCTACACCTATATGCCAGATCATAAAATTATCAAAGACAACACACCCGCCAAAATTGGCCGCCGCACAGCAAATGTCCCACGCCACAGTGCTTCCCTGTGGATCGACACGGCCGCTCCCGGCCAGGAGCAACAGGGCTGGGGGGCAGGCGGCGGACTGCGTTATATTGGTTCACGCTATAACAGCCTCAATACCAGAAAAGCCAGTGACGTCATCGTGGCTGATGCCATGATCCGCTATGACCAGGGAGAATGGCGCTACGCACTGAATGCCCACAATTTGTTTGACAAGCACTATAACATGTCACCAGGCAATACCTCAGATGGTCTTGACCCGGGCCGGATCCTCCGCCTGACAGCCACCCGCCACTGGTAACACGAAGAAAAAACTTGGCTTGTGCCAAATCCCTCAGGACGACGGCAGAAACGCCTGAGCCCTTTAGGATATAGCCGTCTTATGTTCATAGAATTTATTTACAAATTATAGCAGGTCAAAGCAAAGAGCTGTCACACCAAAAATTAAAAACAGTGTGGCAGCCCTTTTCATTTCCCCTATCTATCATTCGCATCCTGAATATTAGTCCCATTGGAGTGAATCTCAGTTGTGCTGCTTCCTGGCAAACAGAGCAACACCACTCCAAACTGACCTAAAACTGCTCCTTTTTAACAGGAACTAGTTGCATTAGCCGGCAAACAGGCCTGGAATAATGCCACTTGGCAATAGGGTTGCCCCATCATCCACTTCATACAACCCAGCTTTGGCAGCGTTGACGTCAGTAAGCTTCAATTATTATAATAATCCAAGCATTATTGAGAACGATTATTTTTATCATTTTTTTGCAAAACAACTGCCACTGTTCTGCCGCAATCCCAGGAGCTACCTGACCACGATTGCCTGCTTTTCGAAAGGCTGTGGCCAATGTGGCGCAATCAACAGTAAGGAGACTATGTGACGATGAAAACAAGCCGAATTCTCCGCCAGTGCGTCCTCCTCACCCTGCTTTGCTGCGGCCTTCCCGGCCAAGGCTATGCGAGTCCTGTCGAGCTTACACTTCCTGACAGTATCCGGCTGGCATTAACAAGCAGTCATGAGGTAAAAATTGCCAAACTGGAGGCAACCAAAGCGGATCTGGAGTTCAAAAAGACCAAAACCGGCTATCTGCCTACGGTGAGTATGACGCATACGCAAACCCAAGTGGCTGAAAAGCCTAAACCGGAATACGGCAATTATATAACTGTCAAATTGCCGCTATATGATGGGGGACGGACGCAGGACCGTGTGACACAATCACGAACCGCCGCCGCCGGGTTAACCGACTCCCTGTCCCATACGAAACAACAAGTAGCAGCCAATGTGATCCTCAATTATTATGACGCCCTCGCAGCGAAAGAACGGGCCGAATTGGCCGGGCAGGCTGTCCGTCAACTTACCTCCCACCTGGACGAAGTCAGGCATCAGGCTGCGGCCGGTGATTTTCCTCAAACCGAAGCTAAGCTAACCCGGTTACGTGAGTATCATATGCTGCTCCAGCAGGAGCAGCAGCAAGTGCTCGGCAAGCTGAGCCATTTGCTTCACCTCCCGCGAGATCAGGAACTGACCCTGGCGGCAATACCCGAACAACCGGTGCCTGTCTCGCTGGATCAGGCAATTGATCACGCTCTCGCCCACCGCCAGGATCTGGCCCAAGTCCGCCGGGACCTGCAGACTGCCCGTTTAGGAATAAAAATCGCTGCCAAAGAATCATTGCCTACCATTTATCTCTATTGCGTCGTAAACGATCTCGGGCTGCCGGAACAGTACTGGTACTCCAGCCTGTATGTAACCGGAAATCTCTTTGATGGCGGTCAGACAAAATTAAAAACCCGCCAGTCTGATCTCCATGCAGCCATTGCGGAAGAGCGGGTGCAGCAAAAAATTGAAACCATTACCGGCGAAACAATAACAGCTTTTGAACGTTGGCAGCAGTCAGGCCAAAACCTGTCTGCCGCTTTACAGCCGGTAACTACGGCAGAAAAAAACTATGTATCAGCTATTGCCGGTCACCAGGCCGGTAATAGCCGCATCGACAGCGTCCTGGAAGCATATACAGTCCTGACAACTGCCCGAATCGATTATCTTAACACCCGCTACAACCATTACAAGTGCCAGGTTCACCTGTTGCGCACCATAGGCACACTGCCGGCATTCTAGCCCCCCTCCAGCTCATTTTCTGCCAATTGCCCTGCCAGACGGTCCATACGAAAGTATTGCAGCACTTTTATAAAATGAGGCAGGTGCAGCGGATTTTCCGCCATGCCAAACAAGTGACTGGTACAGTGGCAGTCGGTACAGCCAAAACCTGGCATCTGCCAATCGGCAATGGAGCTGACTGCCCCGGCCAGTTCATGTTCGAGGTCGGCGGCAGTACGAATGGCCAGCGAGGCCTCGAATTCGCAATAGGCCCGCAAATAATCAATATGCCAGTGAAACCGCTTGCGTTTGCGCTGATGCCGCTCCAACCGTTTGCTCAGGTTGCCTTACCCTCCCTGGCGCGGCCGGCTCCGCTGCTACAGGTCTGCCGGTGTTCCTGGTTATACCATACATATTAATTACTGAAGGAATTGATCAGTGAGACTTTGCCGGTGGCTTTGCGGCTTTCCAGATAGGCGTGAGCTTTGCCGATCTCGGCAAAAGAAAATTGCTGCGGGTCACGGTGAATGCGCAGTTTTCCCTGTTCAATCATGCGGCTAATTTTCTCCAATATGGCCCCATGCCGCTCCCGTTCGAGATTATACAGCAGGGGTACTGTCATTAACAGCGCCTGCAAGGTGAGGGCTTTGGCATGCATAAGGCTAATATCCAGCGTAGTTCTGGCATTCGTGGTGCAGACTACGCCTTTTAATTTTACGGCTTGCAAACTGTTGGCCAGGTTATCGCCCCCTACCGGATCAAACACGGCATCAAAGCCCTGGCCGGCGGTGTATCTGTCCACATAACCGGCAACGGATTCTTCCCTGGCCATAATAACATAATCCGCCCCCAAGTCTCTGGCAATGTCCGCCTGGGCCGGCGTTGTGACGGTCGCATACACAACCGCTCCCTGCTGCTTGGCTAATTGCAAGGCAATGTGGCCGACCCCGCCGGCAGCACCGTGCAGCAGCAGCTTCCCGCCCGCTTGGGCCAGGGACTTTTCCATAATCCCCTCCCAGGCAGTGATGGAAACCAACGGGAACAACGCCGCCGTTGCGTAATCAATATTGCCCGGCTTCCGGGCAAGCAGCCGGGCATCTGCCAGCATATATTCCGCCAATGCGCCCGGCAGTGTCCCGACGCCGCCGGCGCAGCCAAATACCTGATCTCCGGGCTGCCACTGAACCCCCTCGCCAACGGCCACAATTTCACCGGCAACATCGGCATTCAGGATAGCCGGCAGCGCCGGTCCCAGGGAAGCTGCCAGGCCGGAACGAATTTTTGTTTCCAGGGGATTGAGGCTGCTGGCCATGACTTTCACCAGCACATACCCCGGCTTGAGCTCGGGTTTGTCTGTTTCGACCATTTCAAATACTTCCGGACCCCCGTATTGGCGGATGACCATTGCTTTCATTCGTAACCCCTCCACTATTTGAGATTAAAAACTCCCGCTTGCAGCGCTACAATAGCTTTCCCGATAAAGAGAGCCGTAGTAAGACTGGTAAAGGTACCAATCAGGAAATACTCGGCAAAGTTCTTTTCTTCCAGTTGTTTGTATCTGGCAATGGTTTTGGCGGCAAAAACCAGCCCGATGGCGGCATAGTTCTGCTGTATCACCATCGTTACTATGATGAGCCGCTCAAGATTGCCGATAGTTTCGCCTGCGTTTTTAACCTCCTCGTCCCGCAGGTATGAGGCTGCCATCTCGTCCACTGCCGCACAGACTACCGACGGTTGGCCGGCCGGGAGCTTCGCCGGTGTTTTTAGATGAAGGTATTTATCAAGGACCAGCTTGGTAATAACGGTCGCCCCTTTAAGATTAAACAGATAGCCTGCCAACATTACGATATAGATGCAGATATCCTGTTTGGTCAGCAGGTCAAGCACCGGATAATGGGCTGAGAAAAAATTGGCCAGGGCCGTGAAGGCAGCTGTCGGCTGTATATCCCTGAGCAAGGGATAGCTCAGCCCGATTAAAAGGATATGGGCGGCCTGATCCAGAAAAAATGATTTCAGTCCGTGCGTGTAGTGCCGCTGGTCATACTCGACCTTCCATACGTCGATGAGCCAATGGGCAACGGCCAGGACGAACACAAGACCCCACAGGTTGTTGGCAAAGCTAAGATAAGGAGCCAGCAGGACAAGGTTTGTCAGCAAATAACAGCGTACATGGCTGTCCATCATTTTATAATTGGTCCGCTTGCCGGCGGCAATACGGTCTGTCTGTAAAACAAAGTCTGCTATAAC
>JAEWGR010000184.1 GCA_023388195.1 Bacillota bacterium | reverse complement strand
GCTAAATACCGGTCAATGTCATGGACATCAATATAAAATGTACAGGCTACTTCCAGATAGCCTTGTTCTCTGGCTTGGCTGAGGTCTCTGATGGCAATCAGGCGTTCACGGAGAGCTGTGCAGTCTTGCGGGGATGCTGTTACATTAAGGGTTGCGAGTGGGATGCCATACTCCCGGAGAACATCTTGCAAGCTCATTCTTTCTGACATTAATTAATCACGCACCTTGTTATATTTTGTCTTTTGAAGAGGGGCTCGACACAACCAATGTAATATGAAACTGGAAAAAAGTCAAGATAAATCAAACTTTTTGCGATAAATAATTGTAAGATGACGATCAACAATAATCCTTGTATAATAAAGAAAAAGGCCAATTTATAGTGAGTGAGGTAAAGAAATTGCGTAAATTTGTTAAGGTGAACGAAACCGTCATTACTCCGCTTGAGCCGCGGCGGGTCGATATACTAGGCAGCGAATGCCTGATTGATGTTCGCTTTGTCGAGAACCACAGCGGAACAGGCCGCTGGCTTTATGAATATGAGGCAAGCGGTGAAGTCGGCAAAGTTGAGCGGTTTCTCAATAGATTGCGGGAGATCGAAAGAAAACAGGATGAATAAGGGATCAGGTACACATGTGGCCCTGTTTGTGCAGCCACCACCTGGCCACCGGTATGCAGACGATAAGGATAAATAACAGACGGAAAAGCTGAAATGCGACAACCGTGGGGAGATCTGCATTAGCAGACAGGGCTATCAGCCCCATTTCCGACATGCCGCCAGGGGCCAAACTGATAAAGGCAGTAACCAATGACATGGCGTAAAAATGAGAAATGATAAAGGCAAATCCGAGCAGGAGCAGGATGACTGCCAATACGCTTAATAAGCTGGAAGCAGCGATTTTTTTCCAATTAGGCAGACTGCTGAAGTCAACATCGATGCCCATGCGGATGCCAATCACAACCTGTGCCAGGGCAATAACAGTAAACGGCAGTGGCGGCGCCGGCACTCCGGCCAATACCAGGAGGGCTGTGCCGAGAATTGGCGCAATCACATATGTATTTGCCAGCTGTATTCGCTGGCAAAGTTTTATAAGCAGCAGGATCGTTACCGCAAAAACTGCCAGTAAGGGAAGTTCACTGGGGCTGATGTTTGTTGTCATCCGGCTGGCGGCAGCTGCTTTATCGCTAATCCCATGCAGGGCCAGCAGCGGTACCGTAAATACAACGGTAATCACCCGGACTGTCTGCATCAGGGTGACTACCGACACATCAGTGCCGTCGGTTTCTTCACAGATGATTGACATCTGTGATAAACCGCCAGGCAGGCTGCCAATAACGCTGTTAGCTGTGCCAATTCCTACAAAACGGTTGGCAATATAGCCTGTACCCAGGCAAAGCGTAATCAGAACCAGGGTGACTGTCAGCATCAACGGCAACTGGTAAAATACCTGATGGGCAACCGACTGCGTGAAAGGGCTGCCCATCATATAGCCCAGAAAGAGCATACCTGTATTGCGGAACTTTTTTGGCCAATACACTTCTTTTTTAATAAGGCATTTCCAAAAAGCGGCTATCACCAGCGGCCCTAATGTCCAGGGCAAAGGGATGTGGCCGAGACTAAATATGTAGCCGCTGAGAACGGCGAGGAAAAATAGTTGCAAAGATTGTTTGTACATAATCCACCTGTCGTAATGTAATGAATATATATTACCACTTTTACTGTAAAAGTAGAAATGCGGCAAAACCTGAAGAAACTGGGTTTTATCGCGTTTTATTGCCTATTACTCAAAAAAGCATCATCCTTAGTAAGCTGATTATTCGGTCACGGCCAAGGAAAGCTATTACCTGATGTGATAATCTAAAAAGTTTTTTGTTCCGAAATGCAATAGTTATTTTTTGCAGACAATGGTAGAATATAGGTGAATATTTTGAATTCGGTGCGAATATAGTATTGTTTGATTTTTTGCCTTTTATGATTATGGGGTAAACTACTATTGATATTTTTATATAGTATCGTCTATCACTGTGCGCGATCATAATGCAGAGATATTCTATTATTTACCTGACAAGAGAACTTGTAATTGATGTTCCTTATGAAACCATTATAGAATAGACATAGGTAATTTCTATTTTGGGAAAAGTATGCTAAAATTGGGGAGAGAATCTCAGAGGAGGATGGAAGCAGGCCTTGAATCAAGTAACTTTAGAGGCTGTTCTGGCTGCTAAAGAACGACTGGCTTTCCTTCAGGCAGAACTACGTTGCACCTATCAAATTCCGGTGGTAAGTGTTACTCTTAATATACCAGGATCTACCAAAAAAACAGCTGCTCTGGAAGAGCTGCTGCGAGCAGCGGTTGACCGTTTCCGGGAGGCTGCCCGGGACAATGGTTTTTCCATTGCGGAAGAGCGTTTTATTTATCCCCTGACCGGGCCGGCGGCTGTTATGGCTGTGGCCGGGGCGGCAGATAAGATTAAACAGGCCTGTATCACGATTGAGGAATCCGGTTTTTACGCAAGGCTATTTGATATGGATGTATTTGATGCGGCCGGCAGGCAGATTACCCGCAGGAGTCTGGGATACGGGGAACGTACTTGTTTTTTATGCAGTCAATCAGCCGTATTATGCCGGCGGTCAGGGGAGCATACCGGTAGCGAAATCGGCGATAACGTTGGCCGGCGCTTACTGGCATTTACAGCTGCTGCCACCGATTCGTGGCCGGCAATTGTCTGGGCCAGCGGGGCCTGGGCCGTGGAAGCCATGCTGATGGAAGCCGCCTGTACACCGGCTCCGGGGTTGGTAGACCGCGATAACACCGGGGCGCACCGGGATATGGATTTTTTCAGTTTTCTAACAAGCAGCAGTGCTTTGGCTGCCAGTATGTTTCGGTGTGCAGCAGCCGGTTACCGCCACCAGGGAACACCGGCGGAACTATTGCCGGTACTGCGCCTTATCGGCCAGGAGGGTGAGCGGCAGATGCTGCAAGCCACCGGTGGGGTTAATACGCAAAAAGGGCTGCTGTTTTTGCTTGGTATTCTTACCGCTGCCACTACTTATAGTCTGCGGTCGGCGCCTGTTACTGCCGCCGGGCATGTTTTGGACACCGCAGCTGCGATTACAAGCGGGCTTGTAGCCAATGAGCTGGTGCCGCTGAAAAGCGGACAAAAAAAAGCCGGCCTGACGGCGGGCGAGAAATTATATGTTAAGTATGGTGTTACCGGCATTCGCGGTGAAATGGAAGCAGGTATGCCCAGTATCAGAACGCACGGCCTGCCGGTATTAAGGACTGCATTACGACAGGGGCTGTCGCTGAACGATGCTCTCGTACATACCCTCTTAAGTCTGATGTCAGTTGTTGCGGATACCACTATTTTACACCGCCATGACATGGCCGTGTTAGGCGAGGTGCAAAATCAGGCCCGGGTGATAATCAAGAACGGCGGTATGCTGACAACTACAGGCCGGGCAGAGATTGCTGCACTTGACAAAACGTTTATTGACCGCAATGTCAGCCCCGGCGGTGTCGCCGATTTGCTGGCTGCCACATATTTTCTGTATTTAGTTGAAATTAACATAGGTAGATATATGGGAGGGAACTAAAAATGAATAACAACAACCCTGTAAAAATTATGGAGACTGTACTGCGGGACGGCCATCAGTCACTCGCTGCCACACGGATGCGGATTACCGACATGATTCCCATGCTGGAACAGCTTGATGAGGCTGGCTTTCATGCCCTGGAGGCCTGGGGCGGGGCAACTTTTGACAGCTGTCTGCGTTTCCTGGGGGAAGACCCCTGGGAACGTCTTCGTACCCTGAAGCAATATCTGAAAAAAACCCCTATTCAAATGCTGCTGCGCGGTCAGAATGTTCTCGGCTATAATCATTATGCCGATGATGTTGTCCGCGAATTTGTCAATCGCGCTGTTGATAATGGTGTAGGTATTATCCGGATTTTTGATGCACTCAATGATGTGCGTAATCTGGAGGTGGCTATTCAGGCTTCCAAGGCTGCCGGCGCGCACGTGCAAGGGGCATTTGTGTATACAATCAGCCCTTATCACAATCAGGACAGTTTTATTAAAGTAGCCAAAGATCTGGTCGAGCTTGGTGCAGATTCTATCTGTATTAAAGATATGTCAGGCCTGCTGGCGCCATATGCGGCCTATGATCTGGTCAAAGCCCTAAAAGCCGATATTGCCATTCCCATACAGCTGCATACCCACTATACCAGTGGCATGGCTTCCATGACCTATCTTAAGGCTATTGAAGCGGGTGTTGATATTATTGACTGTGCGTTGTCGCCGTTTGCCCTGGGCACTTCGCAACCGGCTACCGAGGCGATGGTTGCCACTTTGGAAGGAACTGCGCGCGATACCGGTATTAAAAAGGAAAACCTCTACCCCATTGCCGATCATTTCCGGGCTGTGAAAAAAGCTTTGGCCGGGGATTTTAATTTGAATACGGCTATAGACATCGATACCAAGGTATTGTCGTTCCAGATACCCGGTGGTATGTTGTCCAATCTTCTGAATCAGATGAAAGAACAAGGGATGGCTGATAAATATCCGGCCTTGCTGGAAGAGATGCCCAAGGTGCGGGCTGAGCTCGGTTACCCGCCGCTGGTTACACCAACCAGCCAGATTACCGGCTCCATGTCAGCCTTCAATGTTATGCTCGGGCGTTATAAAGTAATCCCCAGGGAGATTAAGGATCTTGTCCGCGGCAAATACGGACGTACGCCGGCCCCGATAGACCCTGAATTCAGAAAGATGATTGTTGGGGATGAGCCTGTTATTACTCACCGCCCGGCTGACGATATTGCGCCCCAGATGGAGGCACTGCGGCAGGAACTGGCTGAGAAGGGCTACCCGAACGCATCGACTGAAGATGTATTATCTTACGCTCTGTTTCCGGAAGTTGCGCTGGACTACTTTAGCAAACATCGCTAACATAAGACCCCAAAGCACTATTTGCAGGCTACGCAAATAGTGCTTTTGGTATCAGGACGGAAAAAGGATTCCTTTTGTTTATGTAGAAGCAAGATCATATGATTTTATTTCCTGGAAATTGAGGAGGCGACCTATGCCGGAGCTACAGGATTTAGCGTGCTCTGCTGTACTTGAGGTCATAATGTCTCATGTAACAGACGGTATTCGGATTGTCGATACGAATCACAAAACGGTGTACTGGAATGCGGCTGCCCAGGCAGCTACCGGTTACTCTTTGGCGGATATGCAGGCTAAGCCCTGTTCTTTCTTGTTTAGACATGAAAACGGTACCGAAAATCAACTCTGTGAACAGGATTGCCCCCTGCAGCTGTCGGCAGCGGATAATTCCGGCCTGGAGATGCAGACAGGCCTGCGCAGTAAATCAGGCCGGCAGCTGGTCATGAAGATCAGGGCCGTGCCTGTACGTAATGCGGCCGGCCAGGTTGTGGCTGTGGTTGAGATATTTAATGATATAGCTGACGGTACTCAGGGAAAGATACAGGCGTTATCCAATTTAGCTTTTCGCGACAGTGTTACCGAGCTTCACAGCCCTCAGTATGCTGAATTAAAACTGACAAGTCAGTTGGAAGAACTGCGGCGAAGTATGCTGCCTTTTGGGGTATTGATCTTTCAAATTACCAATCTTAAGGCCATTAATGATGAGTACGGAACTATTGTGGGTGATCAAACGCTCAGGCTGATTGCTGATATTTTGTCTGCAGAGGTTATGCCACCCAATATTGTCAGCCGGTGGCAAAGTGCCGCCTTTTTAGTAACCATTCAGAATGCCCGGAAAGGTTTTTTGCTGCCGTTTGCCAATAAGGTTAAAATGAAGATTGAACAAACGACCATTATGCAGATATTTCCTGATCTGGCTGCAGCGGTGGTGGTAGCTGGTACTATTGCCACACCTAATGACTCAGCCCGGGGGCTTTTACACCGGCTGACCGGGCTGATCAGGCAGAATGATCAGTCTAATAACGGGATATATATGGATATTGAGGGCTAGATTTTCTCCCGGGTCGGCGCGGCCTTTATTTCTAAGCGATAATATGGTACAATTACACTTCGTAAGTAATATTTAGGAAAGATAGGTAATTAACGATGATTAGTACTAGTAAGCTGACACTGCAATTTGGCAAGCGCGTTCTGTTTAAGGATGTCAATATAAAGTTTACTCCCGGTAACTGCTATGGCCTTATTGGCGCTAATGGTACCGGCAAATCAACTTTTCTCAAGGTTTTGTCCGGTGAAGTTGAACCAACCGCCGGCGAGGTTGCCATTTCCACAGGCGAACGTTTGGCCGTGCTGAAACAAAATCATTATGAATTTGATGAGTTTGATGTTTTAAAGACCGTTATTATGGGCCATGCCCGTCTGTATGAGATTATGGAAGAAAAGGACAGCCTGTACGCCAAACCGGATTTTTCCGATGCAGATGGTATCCGGGTATCGGAACTGGAATGCGAGTTTGCAGAACTGAACGGCTGGGATGCAGAAACCGAAGCTGCCAAGCTCTTAAACGGTCTCGGTATTAAGGAAGATCTCCATCAGGTAAAAATGGGGGAGATTAGCGGCAATGAAAAAGTCAGGGTGCTGTTAGCCCAGGCTCTGTTTGGTAATCCAGATATTTTACTGTTGGACGAACCTACAAATCACCTGGATATTGATTCTATTTCCTGGCTGGAAGATTTTTTGGCTGACTTCCCGAACACGGTTATCGTTGTATCCCATGACCGGCATTTTTTGAACCAGGTCTGCACCCATATTGCCGACATTGATTTCCAGAACATCCAACTCTATGTAGGCAACTATGATTTCTGGCTGGAATCAAGTCAGCTTGCTTTGCAACTGGCCAAGGAAGCCAATAAGAAAAAAGAAGAAAAGATTAAAGATCTGCAAAGCTTTATCCAACGCTTTAGTGCCAATGCCTCTAAATCGAAGCAGGCGACTTCCCGGAAGAAGCTGCTGGAAAAAATTACGCTTGATGATATCAGGCCTTCTTCCCGCAAATATCCGTATGTAGCCTTTAAGCCGGACCGCGAGGCCGGTGCCCAGTTGCTGAGTGTCGAAAACATCAGCAAACAAATCGAAGGGGAACAGATATTAAATGATGTCAGTTTCCTGGTGAACAAAGGGGATAAAATTGCCTTTGTCGGTCCGGAAGGAGCGGCTAAAACCCTGCTGTTCAAAATTCTGATGGGCGAACTAGAGGCTGACAGTGGCTCTTTTAAATGGGGCGTAACTACAAGCCAGGCCTATTTTCCCAAGGATAACTCACAGTATTTTGACGGTGTTGATCTGAATCTTGTTGATTGGCTGCGCCAGTTTTCCCGTGATCAGGAAGAATCCTTTATCCGCGGTTTCTTGGGAAGAATGCTGTTTTCCGGCGAGGAGAGCCAAAAAGAAGCCAGCGTCTTATCCGGTGGGGAGAAAGTCCGGTGCATGTTAGCCAGAATGATGTTAAGCGGCGCTAATGTGTTATTGCTGGATGAGCCGACAAATCACCTGGACCTGGAATCGATTACCTCCTTGAACACCGGGTTGACAAACTATGAGGGGACACTTCTGTTTGTATCCCACGACCATCAGTTTATTCAAACAGTCGCCAATCGTATTATTGAGATTACGCCTAATGGTATAGTTGACCGTACTATGACTTATGACGAGTATCTGGCAAACGCTGACGTAAAGAAACTGCTTTCTTCCTTATATGGCAAATAGCAGGCAGTAAGCAGCCCTAAGGAGATGGTGATATGCCACAACCCCGGAATGTGGCGGCTTTTCACATAAAGAAATATCTGACTTTGTTTGCCGGCGCTATCCTGGCGGCTATCGGTCTTGAAATCTTTCTGGTACCTAATCAGATTATTGACGGCGGGATTATCGGTATTGGGATTATGGGCAGCCATATGACCGGTATCGACCTGAGTGTATTTGTCGTTGTATTAAACCTGCCGTTTTTATATATCGGCTATAAACAGATTGGTAAAAGTTTTGCTTTGGCCACGTTGTTTTCCATTGTCTCGCTTGCCGGCTGGGTTTATATTTTATATCCCGTGCCTGAACTGACACAGGATCTGTTTTTAGCAGCTGTGTTTGGCGGTATTATCCTGGGGCTGGGGGTAGGCCTGATCATTCGAAACGGCGGGTCACTTGACGGTACTGAGATTATGGCGATATTGCTGGATAAGAAAAGCGGGTTTTCTGTCGGTGAGATCATTATGTTCTTTAACTTATTTATCTTAAGCAGCGCCGGCCTGGTGTTTAGCTGGGAAAAGGCGATGTATTCGCTGGTGGCGTATTTTATTGCCTTCAAGGTTATTGATATTACAATTGAAGGTTTGGATGAGTCTAAAGGGGTTATGATTGTTACTGACAATCCTGATGAAATTGCGGAAGCCCTGATGGCCCGGCTGGGGCGGGGTGTGACAGTACTCCATGGTGCCGGCGGGTTTACCGGTGAGCCTAAAAAGGTCTTGTATTCGGTAGTAACCCGTTTGGAAATCGCTAAGCTTAAGATGATAATCTACGAGAAAGATGAAGGTGCTTTTGTTACGATTCAGGAAGTTCATGACGTACTGGGCGGCAGGGTTAAGAAAAAAGCGATCCACTGATATAAAAAAGAGATTGTTATACTATGGCTTGTGATGGCTGATTACCATGATTGCCCAAGCTAAAAGTAAGCAATCTCTTTTTATTTTATGCCGGGTTGCCTGTCAGAAACAGGATTTGACGTTAGTTATTTAGAATGTTTAACTGTAATAATTATCAATCCGGTAGAGGATACTATATAGTTGAATAAGCTATATAGGAGAAAAACATGTCTGCTAATACGTTTGAACATGTGACAATTGAAAAGGTGCAGCGTCCGGATTTGGAACAATTGGAGCGATTATTTGCCAGTGCTTTTGGCGATGAGATTGATGCTGAGCAAATTAGACGCCGTATTCACCGTACCAGGCAGTTTTATTATATTTTGCATCCGCTGAGCAAGTTTTCAACCTGGGTTAGAAATCATTTTAATATTTATGTAGTAAAAATAGCAGGACAGGTTGTTGGGTTTATTCAGCTGTCCAGTCTCAATCCCACCCAGTTGCATGTTGACTACATAGCCTTCAGCAAACAGTACCGGGGTCTGGGGCTGGGAACCTGGGTGCTGAAAAAGCTGCTTACAGATGTGGCTGATGTCCATGATTATGATGTTGTACTTGAGGTTCGGGTCGATAATCCTGCTTACAGCTTTTACCGGCGGCTGGGGTTCAGACAAGTCACGCAAATACTGCATTATGAGAAACCTTTACCCGCAGGGGGCTCTTTGCCGGTGAAACAGGCGGAGGCGATAAGCGGTTTTCGCGAAATCCGGGGCGGGGACAGGGCGAAACTCTACCGTTTATATTTGGAATCTGTTCCCCTGACGCTGCGGTGGGTGATTAAACGGAATTATAGTGAATTTAACCCCAGTATGATGCTTAGAAACCTGGAGTGGATTAAAAATAATCTGATGCGGAAGCAACAACAAGACTATGTTGTGGAGCAGCAGGGTAAGATTGTGGCCTTGCTTACAATCAACAGCTATGTTAAAGCCAACAGCCATATTTTCAGCCTTATCCTGCATCCGGCGCATGAGCCGCTGCGGCGGGCGATCATCGAGAAAGCAGGCAGCATCCTCATCGACAATGGCTGCAGGGGAATTATCAGTACCACCATCTACAGCGATGATCCTGCTAAACAAATGGCATTGACAGATCTGGGGTTTGAAAATAATTTAGCGTATTACCTCATGTTCCGGCCTTCGGCGCTAAAGCAAAAGGAACATAGCCGGGTTTTAATCCCGGCTTGTCAGCCGGCGTTGACTGGCCGCAAACCAGTGGGAAAGCAAAATTAGGGAAGGGATAGCGTATGCCAGAAATTCCTGAGATTGAAACTGTTAGAACTCATCTTGAGCACAAGGTACAGGGGCAGTCAATCGTTGAAGTGATTGTAAACCGCGAAAAAGCTCTTAATGTGCCTGCTGCAGAATTCATTGCCGTAACAACCGGTCAGCAGATTACGGCTATTCGCAGGCGAGCCAAGCAAATCATCATCAGCCTTGGCAATGAGCACTCGCTGATTGTACATTTTATGCTTGAAGGCTATGTTCGGTTGTTCTATCCGGGGGAAGAGCCGACTGGGAAGCCAACCGTTATGCTGAGGCTGAATTCAGGCCAGGACCTGGCTTTTTTTAAGCTTAATCTGGGCTATCTGCATTTGGTGCCGGCAGTGGATCTTACAGCTATGCCGGAATTGGACGGGCTGGGGCCGGAGCCGCTGGCAGCGGATTTTACCCTGGAAAAATTTTTGGAATTGCTGGCGCCGCGTGCAGGAATGATTAAACCATTGCTGCTGGATCAGGCGTTTATTGCCGGCATTGGTAACGTGTACTCAAACGAAGCTTTGTTTTGCAGCCGGATTATGCCGGAACGTAAGGCTGCACAGCTTACTGCGGCTGAACGGCAGCAGCTTTATCACTGTATCAGGGATATCCTGACTCAGGCGATAAAATTTGGTGGTGTATATGAAGAGAAGTTTGCTTCTGACGACAATTTTACCGGCGGCTTCGAACCCTACCTCCAGGTCGCGTACCGGACAGGCCAGCCATGCACGATCTGCGGCCGGCTGATTGAGACCAAACGGGTCGGCGGCAGAAATGCTTTTTATTGCCCTGCCTGCCAAAAATAGTTTTTAGCAAGTAGTAAAGGGGAGAGTGGAACAAATGTTTAAAGAAATGCGGCGCTGTGACCGGCAAGCAGCTGTACAAGATACTGTGAGTATTCTGGAGAAATGCGAATATGGTGTTTTATCGACGGTAAATCAAGACAATATACCCTATGGTGTACCGCTTAGCTATGTTTACACAGATGACAGTATTTATCTCCATAGTGCCAGTGAAGGCCATAAAATTGATAATATTACGGCTAACAGTCAGGTTTCTTTTTGCGTTGTCGGCGATAAGCAATCATTGCCGGACAAATTTACGACCAATTACGAAAGTGTGATTATTTTTGGGCAGGCCAGGCAGGTGCAGGGCCTGGAAAAGACAGCCGCCCTGCTGGCGCTGATTGGCAAATATGCCCCTGATCACAGAGCGGCCGGGGCGGAATATATACGGCAGGCCAGCGCTAAAACTACGGTAATAAAAATCGTTATTGAACATATGACAGGAAAGGTTCGGTCATAACCGCGATGGACGAAAATGTAGTTAAACAACAAATATGCATGATTGGTAAGCGCATGTATGACAGTGGCTTTGTTGCCGCCAATGATGGCAATATTACGGTAAGACTGAATGAGCGTGAGCTGATTACTACGCCGACCGGCGTAAGCAAGGGGTTTATGACGCCGGAGATGCTGATCAAGATTGATTTTGCCGGGAATGTGACAGAGCCCTGTGTTGACTGGCAGCCTTCATCAGAAGTGAGAATGCATCTGCGGGTTTATAAAGACCGCCCTGACGTCCGGGCTGTTGTGCATGCTCATCCACCCTATGCCACTACTTTTGCTATCGCCCATATGCCGCTCAATAAGCCGTTAGTTGCCGAAGCCATTGTTGCCCTGGGCTGTGTCCCTGTAGCCGGGTACGGAACCCCTTCCACCAATGAAATACCGGAGGCTGTGGCCCCTTATTTGGAGAAGTTTGATGCAGTGCTGCTGGCTAATCATGGTGCATTGGCCTGGGGAACCGATTTAATTACCGCCTATCATAAACTCGAATCTGTGGAGTTTTATGCTAAACTGACTTTTTTATCTATGCAGTTAGGCTGTCCGCAGGAGTTAAACGCCGGTCAGATCGAAAAACTATATGCACTGAAAAAACAGACGGGTTCACCTGGCCACCGGCCGGCCAACCTCTGCGGCGTTGAGTGCCCGTTACAGTGCAGCCGGAATAATGTGAAAAAACATGATGAAATGTAACAAAAACTCTTGACAATGAGCCTGCGTTCTGGGATAATGTATACAAAGTGTAGTTGCAAAACAATGATGTCTTTGTGGTGAGGACGAAAATATAATATTGTGCTCAGAACAGTGATGACTGGGAGCGGGATATCTGCATAATCCGTTACAGAGAGCCGGTGGTTGGTGTGAACCGGTGCGGTGTGGTTATTCTAAATCACCCATGAACTCCCTGCCCAACGTGATCTGCAGTTCAGGCTGCAGGACATCTAAGCCGGGGCGTAGGCTCTACGTTAACAGAGCAACCGGTGATAGCCGGTCAATGAGTGTAAAGCAGGGTGGTACCGCGGATATTTCCGCCCCTGTTGTGTAGGTTTACCTATACAACAGGGGCGGTTTTTAATTAGAAAGGGGCGTTGGCGGATCTATGAAACAGGGAATTTCAATTATACTGAAAAGACAAGGGGATTCACTTGTGAGGCTGACAGGGCTTTTATACCGGCGTGGTTATGTTATTGAAAGTCTTTCCGTACAACCTGACAGCTGTCAGGGGCAGGTTCAGGTTACCGCGGTCGTTACCAGTCAGGCAGCGCCCCGGCAATTATTGAGTCATGTCTCCAAGCTTGTTGATGTTGTCAAAGTTGAGGATCGCTGTATGGGAGGCTAACTATTAATGAATACAACTGGCAGTAAAATAATTGTTGATAGTTTGCTCAGTCTGGGCGTTGATACGGTGTTTGGTTACCCCGGCGGCGCGATCATGCCTTTGTATGATGCTTTGTATGATGCGCCGTTACGGCATATTCTGCCGGTGCATGAACAGGGTGCAGCCCATGCAGCTGACGGGTATGCCCGGGCTACCGGTCGCGTTGGGGTCTGTATTGCTACCTCCGGGCCGGGGGCGACAAATCTTGTTACAGGCCTGGCCACTGCTTTTATGGATTCTTCACCGGTAGTAGCTATTACGGGGCAGGTAGCCACGGCTTTGCTGGGTAGGGATGCTTTTCAGGAGATTGATATTACCGGCATTACGATGCCGGTTACTAAACATAACTTTCTTGTCAGGGATATTAACATGTTGGCAGAAACTGTGCGGCAGGCTTTTGCGATTGCCGCAAGCGGCCGTCCCGGTCCGGTGCTTGTTGATGTTCCCCGGGATATCCTGTTAGGCTCAGCTGAATATTGCCGGGAAATAGGGGCTGCCTGCTGGTCAGAGCCAGCGGCAGCCAGTCCGCCTGCCGAACAGGTGCAGGCCGCAGGCCGGATGCTGGCCGCGGCCCGGCAACCGGTGCTGATGATTGGCGGCGGTGTCAAAGCCGCTCGGGCTGAGCAGCAAGTCCTGCAGCTTGCGCAGTGCAGCGGCATGCCGGTAGTCAGTACCCTGATGGGGCTGGGGGTTGTTCCCCCCGGCCACCCCCGGTTGCTGGGGCTGACAGGGATGCATGGGCACAAAGCCGCCAACCTGGCAGTAACTCAGGCTGATGTTATTGTGGCCGTAGGCACGCGCTTTAGTGACCGGGTTACCGGCGATCCTAAGCAGTATGCGACAGATAAGACGGTTATTCATTTTGATATTGATATGGCCGAGTTTGATAAGAATATAACGGCTGATATTACCATTGCCGGTGATCTGAGGCAGGCGCTGACACAACTTGCTGATTGTCTGACCGTTAATAAGCCCTGCTGGATTCCCTGGCAGCAGCAGATCGACGCCTGGCAGCAGCAGTTTTCGCAGCTGGATGACGAGCAGGGGCTGACTCCGCCCTGGATTATGCGCCATATGTCGGAAGCAACAGCCAAGCTGCCAGTCGCCTGGGTTACTGATGTTGGCCAGAACCAGATGTGGGCGGCCCAGCATCTGCAAATTGATGGCGGACGCAACTGGATAACCTCCGGCGGCCTGGGGACGATGGGGTTTGGCCTGCCGGCGGCCATGGGGGCCCAGGTCGGCTGTCCGGATAAAAAGGTAGTGCTGATTGCCGGTGACGGTGCTTTTAAGATGACGGGAATGGAGCTGCATACTGTCGTCAATCAGCAATTGCCATTAACCTGCGTGCTGCTAAATAACCATTCGCTGGGGATGGTGCGGCAGTGGCAGCAGTTGTTTTTTGATAAGCGTTATTCATCTACCCTGCTGCCTGAATTTGACTTTGCCGGGTTTGTCAGGGCCTGCGGGGCGGTGGCTCTGCCAGCCTCTACTAAGGAACAGTTTACGACCGCTTTTAGCCAGGCACTGACGTCGCCGGTGCCAACCGTAATTATTGTTGATATCGACACTGACTTGATTGTTAAGCCGATGGTTTATCCTGGCCAGCCAATTGACAGGTTTATTGACTAATATATTTTGCAACTAAAGGAGGCTTTATTGTGACAGATAGCAGCAGCAAGCTGGAGAACCTGTTGATTTACCGGAATCTACTGCATGACAGTATTGTAAAAGGGCTGCAATCAGTCGGCAGCCAGGACGATCCCGGCAGTCCGTATGTCCTTGGCGCCCGCTTAATTGAATGGGCAGAAATAAATCAGATGGCAGGCAATATCCCGGAAAACTATTTATTGTCACTAATCGGGACTGATGAGAATATTTTCAGCAGCGTTGCCGGCAAAGCCGGAATACAGGCTGGGAGCAGCCTGGAAAAAGCGGCAGCACATGATGTCATTATTTTAACAGAGTTGTTTAAAGCCGGGCTTGCCAGCCGGTTAGGGTCTGAAATCAACGCCATTGTTGCCGATTACCGGCCTGTCGGCACGGGGCACAGTAACCGGCATGGGGGACTGCCAAACCTGACTTTGCTGCGGGAGCTGTTTGTGGACGTAACGAAGAAGCAGACTCCGGCGGCGGTTGTCAAGGCTCTCGGCCAATACTATAACCGTTACGGCTGCGGGCGGTTAGCAGGCTATTATGCCTTTAAATGGGATGCGCAGCAACGGGAGCTTGTTGGTATCGAACATACTGATCCGGTGCAGTTAAGTGATATTATCGGCTATGAATATCAAAAAGCCGAACTTGTGCGTAATACCGAGGCTTTTATGGGCGGGAAACCGGCTAATAATGTGCTTTTGGTCGGTGCCCGGGGAACCGGTAAATCCTCTTCGGTAAAGGCAGTGGCCAACCGTTACGCCGGTCAGGGCCTCCGGATTATTGAAATCGGTAAAGCTGAATTTAAACAAATTCCCGAAATTATGCAGGTTCTGCGGCAATGGGGACAAAAATTTATCGTTTTTATCGATGATCTATCCTTTGAAGAGTATGAGGCTGAATATAAAATTTTAAAATCCCTTATTGACGGCGGGGTCGAGGTGAGGCCGGATAATGTGTTGATTTATGCGACTTCTAACAGACGGAATCTGATCAAAGAGACCTGGGATGACCGGGAGGGCAGTGAATTGCACCGGCAGGATACGGTTAATGAAAAGATTTCGCTTGCCGATCGTTTTGGTGTTACCCTGTTCTACACATTACCTAATCAGGAAGAGTATTTTAAAATGGTGGAAGAGATTGCCCGGAAACACTGTATTAACCTACCGTATGAAGAGCTGCGGTCGGCGGCGCTCCGCTGGGAGATGTCTCATTCCGGACGTTCGGGCCGGATTGCCAAACAATTTATCGATTATCTGGGAGGAAATATGGCCAACTAGTCATATCTGACCGGCAGTCATAACCCAGGTGCTGCACCGCGGTTATCTCTTAGATTATTGGTCTTATAAAGCTTGTGGGCTAAATTTGGACTTGGTTTACACCAAGTCTTTTTCTTATCCACCAGACTTTATAACACCATTCGGGATAATAAGACTGCCTATACCCCAATGGGCACAGACGGTTCGGCCGGCGTCCTTCAGGATTGGGCACAAGGCAAGTATTTTTTACTGTTTAAATTTTCAGAATAAAGAGGATTTTTCAATAGTAATGCGGAATACTCTAAAAGAAACTTAGTAAAATATTTAATAAAGTATTTTGGTAATGTTGTGGAGGGCGAAGTATGGCAGAGCTTCGGTGGAATCCTTTACTTTCAACCTGGACTATGGTTGCCGGCAACAGACAGGCCAGACCGCATCTCCCCCACGGGGAGTGTCCGTTTTGTCCAGGTTCAGGCAGAGTTCCGGATCATTATGAAGTATATAAATATGACAATGATTTTCCCGCCTTGTCTTTACGTCCGGCTGAGCCGGAAATGCCAGGTGACGGGCCCTATCAGGCCGCAGAGAATTACGGTAAGTGTGAGGTTATCCTCTACTCGCCTGAACATCATACAACCCTGCCGAATTTATCTGTTGATCATATTGGCAAGCTAATTGACCTGCTAGCCGAGCGTTATGTTGAATTGGCAAAAGATCCAAAGATAAAATATATCTTTCCGTTTGAGAACCGGGGTGCAGAGGTAGGGGTGACAATGCCGCATCCTCATGGTCAAATTTACGCCTATCCGTTTGTACCGCAAAAAATTCAGGTTGAATTGAACAGTTGCCGGGCTTATTACCAAAGTAAGGGTTCTTGCCTGCTCTGTGATATGAATAAAGCAGAAAGTGCCTTTGCCGGGCGTATCATTGCCGAAAACGATAGTTTTTTGGCTTATTTGCCGTACTTTACCGACTACCCTTATGGTGTTTTTATTGTCAGCAAGGGTCACCTGGGGGATATCTCCCGCCTGGACAGACAGGCGAGGCGGGACCTGGCCGTTATGCTCAAAAATATTACCGGTGCATTTGATACTTTGTTTGATAAGTTGTTCCCCTATATGATGTGTATTCATCAGGTGCCGGTTAATGCGGCTGAATACGCCGGTGCCGGCAGCTATTATCATTTTCATATCGAGTTTTATCCGCCGCTGCGGGAAGCAGATAAAATTAAATTCTACGCTTCTTCGGAAATGGGGGCCTGGGCGGCCTGTAACCCGTCAGTAGTTGAACAGACGGCCGTACTTCTTAAACAAGCTTATAACCGGTTTGTCAGCACCGGGGAGGAAAAGCATGATTAATGCTGATACGCTGCTAACGGCATTTAACCGGGAATATGGCTCTGGCGGCCAGCCGGTGCAATGTTACTTTTCCCCAGGCCGGGTCAATCTGATTGGGGAGCATATTGATTATAATGGCGGTTATGTTTTTCCGGCGGCGCTGACTCTTGGCATTTATGGTGCTATCCGGCTGCGACGGGATCAATTGATTCGACTTAAGTCCCTGAATGCAGCACCCCTGGTGACGGTTGACCTGACGCTGCCCATTACCTATCAACTCTCTGACGGCTGGGCCAATTACCCTAAAGGTGTCATTAAGCAGTTGCTGGCCGGCGGTTTTTCGCTTCAGGGCTGCGATATTCTGATTGCCGGCGATCTGCCTGATGGCACCGGCCTGTCTTCTTCGGCTGCCTTGCTTGTGCTGGCCGCGTTTATGCTGCGTTCGGCAAACGGGGATACAGAAATTGACCGGGCCGAAATTGCCCGGTTTTGCCAACAGGTCGAAAACCATTTTATCGGGGTTAACTGTGGGATTATGGATCAATTTACGGTAGCGATGGGGCAGGAAAACTGCGCAATTCTCCTTAATTGTGAGACTCTGCAGTATACCTATATCCCGGTTGCACTGGCCGAATATCAGCTGGTCATACTGAATACCAACAAAAAACGGGAATTGGCTGAATCCAAATATAATGAGCGGCGCAGTGAGTGCGAACAGGCTTTAGCTGTTATCCGGCACTACAAACCGCTCGCTAATCTTTGCCAGGCAGTGCCGGCTGATATTGATACATGGTTGACCGATCCTATATTAACCCGCCGGGCCCGGCATGTTGTAACCGAGAACAACCGGGTTCACGCCGCCGTACAACTGCTGGCAAAGGGGGATCTGGAAGGTTTTGCGGCCTTGATGACCCAATCCCACCTCTCGCTGCGGGACGATTATGAAGTGTCCGGGCCAGAGCTTGATGCAATTGTTGCCCGGGCGCTGGCAGCGCCTGGCTGTGCCGGTGCCCGCATGACCGGTGCCGGCTTCGGCGGTTGTGCAATCGCACTGGTTAAAACAGCTCAACTGCAGCCCTTTATGGCCGCAGTGGGTGCCGGCTATAAAGCTGACACCGGCCGGGAAGCTGTATTTTATGTGGCCGGGATTGCCAATGGCGTCGGTCTTCTTAGAGGGTAGGTGCTGTATGGGCATCTACGGTTGTATGTATAAAGGCCTTAAGGCGGTTGCCATCGAAAACGAAATACTCAAACTGGTTGTTTTACCGCAATTAGGCGCTAAAATTGCTTCGCTATTGTACAAACCACAGAATTTTGAAGTGTTTTTCCAGCCCACTGACGGTATTTTTCGCCTGAGCAGGCATGGGGCGAATTTCGCTGAGTACGATACAGCCGGGGCTGATGAGATGTATCCCACCATTGATGCCTGCCTGTATCCCTATCCAGGTTATTCAGGGCGATTACCTGACCATGGCGATTTATGGAGTATACCCTGGCAGATAGCAGCAACAGGCGAAACCTTGACAGCCAGCACCCGGGGCCGCTCCCTGCCTTATAAATTCAGGCGGGGAATTACCCTTGACGGCAGCCGTGTACGCCTGGATTACGAGGCCGTAAACACCGGCCAGGCCGCACTTTACGGCCTGTGGGCTTTTCACGGTCTGGCTGCCTGTGACGAAACTACCCGGATTATTCTGCCGGCGGCAGATCGTGTGGTTAATGTACATGACAGTCTGCGCCTGGGACCTGCCGGTAGTGAACATAGTTTTCCGCTGACCACCGGCAGGGACGGCAAGCCCTGCCGTATGGATACAATCATGCCTAAGTCAGCACAGTCGACTGAAAAGCTGTACGTGAAAGGCGCGGTCAGACGCGGTCAGGCGGCGTTGACCTTAAATAAAAAACGGCTTCTTTATACACTTTATTTTCCTAAAACGGTTGTTCCCTATCTGGGTATCTGGATTAACCAGGGCGGGTTTAAGAATGAATACAACTGTGCACTTGAACCGGCCACCGGCTATTACGACTCACTTGAAGTCGCTCATCGGCTGGGCACCTTGCCGCCGATAGCTCCGGGGGCAGCACTGGCATGGTATCTTACTATTGATTTGGAGGCATTGGTATGAGTATTTTGGTGACCGGTGATGCAGGAAAGATAATTGCTGCAGCCTGGCAGTGGCATAAAGGCAATCCTGACGGATTGGCCGGTTAGGTTAGTTATGTCTGTACAGAATCCTAATGCGGAGCAAATTTTTAATATGATCAGGCGGCAGGGGCCGGTGTCCAGGGCTGACATTGCCAGATGTACCGGCCTGACCCCGCCGACAGTAACCAATATAACGAATAGGCTGTTAGAAGCTGGTCTTGTTACTGATTATATGATCGGGGCGTCAAGCGGCGGGCGGCGCCCGCTGCTGCTAAAGATTAACCCGGCTGCCGGCCAGGTGATTATCGTGCATATCCGTTCTTTTAAAATGACCGCTTATGTAGTTGATGCAGCCTTTGGGGTACAGGCCGAGTTTACGGTCAATATCCAGGGTCTTGGTCATGAAATCGTATTACAGCAGATCCTTGCGATTATAGATCGGTGCCGGCAGGCGGCCAACGGCCCGCTGACCGCTGTCGGGGTTGTAATCCGTGGTCCGGTCCGGTCCAAAGAAGGTATCTCAGTTTTTGCCCCCAATATTGGCTGGAAGAATATTCCCCTAAAGTATATTATTGAAGAAAAAAACCGGGTACCTGTTTTTATTGAAAATGACTCTCATGTTTTAGCCTATGGAGAATACTATTTCGGTGTAGCCCGGGAAGCCAATAACCTGGTGCTGCTGAAAGTGGGCCACGGTATTGGCAGCGGCATCCTGTTTAATGGGGTTTTGTACCGGGGCATTAACGGCAGTGCCGGTGAGGTAGGACATACTGTTATTGATGTGAACGGTCCGCTTTGCAGTTGTGGTAATTGCGGCTGTATGGAAGCGCTGGCTTCGGAGACGGCTTTGGTACATGCTGTGGTCCAGGCAATACGGGCTGGCCAGCCTTCCCTGATTACCGATATCGTGAAGAAGGATCTGGCAGCTGTAACCCCTGAAGCTGTCTACTATGCCGCTGATTGTGGGGACCACCTGGCTAGTGTTATGCTTATTCGCGTTGCCGGGTACCTGGGCATGGGCATTGCCAATCTGGTCAATATTTTTAATCCTGAGCTGATCGTTATTGGCGGCGGGCTGGCTAAAGCGAGAAAATATATTGAAGAGAAAGTCTGGGAAACAGTGGCTCTCAGGTCATTTGAAAGCTGCAGCAGTATTCTGGAGATTAAATACTCTACCCAAACCAGTGAAAACACCATGAAAGGAGCAGCCGATATGGTGTTCTCAGAACTTGCCGGCCAGATAACCGAAGGTAATTAAGTGGGTTGTCAGAAAAGATATTGACAGAATCTTGCGATAGATATACTATGGATTTGGTAATTTGAATATAATTTACATATATGTAAATTTATGTAATGTCATTCGGGGGTTGTAAAGCGGGGTAACCGGCCGTTATCTCCACTTTATAATAAATAATAATCAAAATGAGGGGGTTTTTTAGTGAAGAGGTATATGAAAGGGCTCATTGTTTCAACAATAGTGGCAGGCCTCATGGCAGCCGGCTGCGGTGGTTCACAGCAATCTGCTCCTGCCGGGGACAAGGCTAAACCAGTTATTGGTGTGGCGATCTACAAGTTTGACGATACTTTTATGACCGGTGTCCGGAATGCAATTTCGAAAGCGGCCGAAGGCAAAGTCCAGGTGGATATCGTTGACAGCCAAAACTCGCAGCCGACCCAAAATGATAAGGTAGACCTGTTTATTACTAAAAAAGTAAATGCCCTGGCTATTAACCCTGTTGACCGGACCGCGGCCAGCGTAATTATTGATAAAGCTAAAAAAGCGAATACCCCGGTGGTATTCTTTAACCGCGAACCCTTGCCTGAAGATATGAAGAAATGGGACAAAGTCTACTATGTTGGCGCTAAAGCCGAGGAATCGGGAACCATCTCCGGCAAGCTGATTGTGGATTACTGGAAAGCCCACCCGGAAATGGACAAAAATAAGGACGGTGTTCTGCAGTATGTTATGCTGAAGGGGGAACCAGGCCATCAGGATGCTGAACTTCGTACCAAATATTCGGTGAAGGCTGTTGAAGATGCCGGGATCAAGGTGGAAAAAATTGCCGAAGATACCGGTATGTGGGACCGGGTAAAAGGCCAGGAAAAAATGGCAGCTTTCCTTGCTGCCAATGGTGATAAAATTGAGGCTGTGTTTGCCAATAATGATGATATGGCCCTGGGGGCGATTGAGGCTCTTAAAGCAAAAGGGTACTTTAAGGATGGCAGGTTCATTCCCGTTGTCGGTGTTGACGCCACAGCCCCGGCCCTCAAAGCCCTGGAAGACGGCACCCTGCTTGGCACTGTATTAAATGATGCCAATAATCAGGGCAAAGCGACCCTTAATATCGCCAGTGTCCTGGCGGCAGGTCAGACGCCAAGCAAAGAGAATACCGGTTTCGATATTGTTGACGGCAAATATGTCTGGGTTGCTTATAAGAAGATCACGAAAGACAATATCAACGAAGCGAAATAGCCAGGTAGCTGCCAATGGGGCAAAGGGTTGCTTACTTTGCCCCTTGTTGCTTTTAACTAGAAAAGCCGAGGAGAAGCGCTAGCATGACTGAAACCTCAATATTTCTCGAAATGAATCATATCTCCAAAGAATTCCCCGGTGTAAAGGCGCTGGATGATGTTACGATAAAGGTGCGGGCCGGGACAGTACATGCCCTTATGGGGGAAAACGGTGCCGGTAAATCGACATTGATGAAATGCCTCTTTGGGATTTACAAACCAGACTCGGGCGAGATATTTTTAAATGGCAACAAGGTAGATATCCATAGTTCAAAAGATGCCCTTAGCAATGGGATTGCTATGATTCACCAGGAGCTGCACCCTGTTCCGCACCGGAGTGTTATGGAAAACATCTGGCTGGGGCGGTTTCCGGTAAAAGGATTTGGACCGTTCCGGTTTATTGATGAAACTAAAATGCTGAGAGATACAGAGGCCCTGTTTGCAGAACTGGGAATAGACATAAACCCGGCCACTATTGTCGGCACTTTATCTGTATCCAAGATACAAACGATTGAAATTGCCAAAGCTGTTTCTTTTAATTCCCGGGTGATTGTTATGGATGAACCCACTTCATCGCTGACAGGCAATGAAGTGGAGCAGCTTTTTAAGATCATTCGTGACTTGCAGAAGCGGGGCGTAGCGATTATTTATATATCTCACAAAATGGAAGAAATTCTGGAGATTGCCGATGAAGTCACAATTATGCGTGACGGCCGGAAGATTGGTACCTGGCCGGCAATGGAAATGACGACAGATATGATTATCGCCAAAATGGTTGGCCGTGATCTGACTCAACGGTTCCCTGAACGGAACAATATCCCGGGCGATGTGGTGCTGAGCGTAGAGGGCTTAACCTCACCACTGCCCAAGTCCTTTAAAAAGATCAGTTTCGAGCTGAGAAAAGGGGAAGTACTGGGGATCGGCGGGCTGGTCGGAGCTCAGCGCACCGAGCTGATTGAGGCTCTGTTCGGGCTGAGATCCCTGGCTGCCGGCCGGTTCTTTATCAAAGGGAAAGAGGTAAAGATCAGATCTGCTGCCGATGCCAAAGAGCATAAAATGGCCCTGCTGACCGAAGAACGCAGAGTTACCGGGATATTCCCGGTATTGTCAGTGCTGGAAAATACAGCGATTGCCAAACAGGCAAAGTACGAAACAAGCTATTTTCTGCTTAATGACCGCCTGCGCAAGGCGGATGCCATACAAAGTATTCAGAAGTTACAGGTAAAAACACCGACAATAAATACCCTGATTAAAAACCTGTCAGGCGGTAACCAGCAAAAAGTATTGTTAGCCAGATGGCTGTTAACAGAACCGGAGATTTTACTGCTTGATGAACCGACGCGTGGCATCGATGTTGGGGCTAAATTTGAGATTTATAGCATTATTGTGGAACTTGCCAGACAAGGGAAAAGCATTATTATGATTACATCCGAAATGCCTGAGCTGTTAGGCATGTCTGACCGCATTATGGTTATGTGCGAGGGCCGGGTTACCGGTATTATTGACGGGAAAAAAGCGACAGAAGAAGAAATTATGCGCCTTGCGACCCAGCGCATGGTGTAAAGGAGGTTGACTGCAGTGCATTTTGACGCCAAGAAGATGCAGGATTTTTTTATGCAGCATGCAATATATATTGTGCTTATTGTTTTGATTGTCGCTATTGCTGTATATGACCCGCGCTTTTTATCAGTCACAACCATTCGGGATATTTTGCTCCAATCGTCCACCCGGGTAATTATTGCCCTGGGAGCGGCATTTGTATTAATTACCGGCGGCGTTGACCTGTCAACAGGCCGGGTTGTTGGTTTAACGGCGGTACTGTCGGCGTCGATGCTGCAGGTGGCCGATTATTCGCGGCGATTTTATCCGGATATGCCTGATTTGCCATTATGGCTGCCTATTTTGCTGGCTGTGCTGGCCGGGCTGGTTGTCGGCATCATTAATGGTTTTATTGTCGCCAAGCTAAGCGTTCCCCCGTTTATTGCCACATTGGGTACTATGGTCATTATCTATGGGGTGAATTCTATCTATTTCGATATGAAACCAAACGAATCGCAGCCTATAGGCGGGCTGCGGCCGGATTTTACGGAGATTGGCTCAGGTGCTCTGGGGACAGGGACTTATTCGATTCCATATATTGTTATTATTGCAGTATTGATATCATTTCTGGTCTGGGTTATCTTTAATAAAACCAGGCTGGGTAAAAATATGTATGCTATTGGTGGTAATGTAAATGCTGCGGTAGTATCGGGAATTAATGTCGGTCTCAATTTACTTATTTTATATTCTATTGCCGGTGCTCTCTATGGACTGGCCGGTGTGCTGGAGGCGGCCAGGACCGGCGGCGCCACCAATAACTATGGCAATATGTATGAGCTTGATGCCATTGCCGCCTGCGTGGTCGGCGGTGTTTCAACAGCCGGCGGCATTGGCACAGTACCCGGGATTGTAGCCGGTGTTCTTATCTTTGGGGTTATCAATTACGGTTTAACCTTTATTGGAATGAATCCGTACTGGCAGCTCATTATCAAAGGCTTAATCATTGTCGCTGCCGTTGCTTTTGATATCCGGAAGTATTTAGCCAAGAAGTGAAGAATTACTGATATAAAAGCGGCTGACAAACAACGGCTGATTTGCTTTTTGGCAAATCAGCCGTTGACTGTTTAGTCTCCAGTTTACATCTGACTTTTTTGTGGTATTATATAGGAGTGGATATAAGAACCAGCTAATATATCCAGCTTTTAAAAGTCAGGGGAGGAAGAATTTACTTGAAAAAAATAATAGCAGCAACATTGGGATTAGTTTTCGCAGGCACTGCGGCATTGGCATCGCCGTCGGTTGATTATACTCCGGGTGCAGTAACCGTCGAATTTGGCAGCACATTGAATTCAACTTTTAATGGCAAAGGGGCAATCGATGACTCGGTCGATGGCAAGTCCGGCTTTAAATATGGGGTTGCTGCCGGTTTAGGCGATAATTTTGCGCTGCAGTACAAGGGCGGGCATTTTGTATCAGAAGACTTTTCGGCACTTGGTCATACTATTCACGGCGTTTCGGATCTGCAGGAAATCAACCTTCTGTACCGGCTAAGTCCTGAACTCTCTATCGTTACCGGCTGGGTGCAGAATAAGGTATCGTATAACAGCCTGATTAGGGACGCGAAAGTTTCCGGTCTGCATCTTGGCTTAAGCGGTTCTAAGAAACTTGATGATAAGAATTCTCTGTTTGCCGCTTATATTGCCGGCAGTGACACTTTATTCTGGGAAGCGGGAATTAGCCGCAAGCTGGGAAAAGATACGCACCTGAATGTTTCTTACGCTGTGCGTGAGTTCAGAGAGGTTGATTTGTACGTGCCTGCTATCAATCAGGGCAGCAAAGAGGATTACACGCTCAAAGGTATCAGTTGTGTAGTTTCGACTAAACTTTAATGCAGAGAATAAACCGTACAGGCGCCCAAAAGGGTTTGTACGGTTTAATTTTTCCGCTATAATAATAGTATTATCTGTTCATATTTATGAGGTGACAAATGAACCGGCTGCCGATTGAAGATATCCTGCCAGAGCTTAAAGCGGCCCTTGCTGCACAGACTAACGCTGTGCTTGTGGCGCCGCCAGGCTCAGGCAAAACAACCCGCATTCCCCTGGCACTTATGAATGAGGCCTGGCTTCGGGGCCAGCGCATCCTGATGCTGGAGCCCCGGCGGCTGGCTGCCCGGGCGGCTGCCCGTTATATGGCGCAAACGCTGGGCGAACAAGTGGGGGAAACGGTGGGATACCGGGTCCGGCTGGACAGTTGTGCCGGACCGGGCACGCGCATTGAAGTAATTACCGAAGGCATACTTACCCGCATGCTCCAGGCCGATCAAGGCCTGGCAGGGGTAGGGTTAATCATATTTGATGAATATCATGAGCGTAGTCTGCAGGCTGACCTGGGGCTGGCGCTGGCGTTAGAGGCCCAAGCTGTTCTGCGGGAGGATCTGCGGTTATTGATTATGTCGGCAACTCTGGCGGCCGAAGCCGTGGCGGCTATGCTGGGCGGTGCCCCTGTAATCTGCGGCACTGGCCAGGCCTATCCTATTACTACTCATTATCTGGAGCGGTGCAGGGAAGAGCGGTTGGAAGCTGCCGTTGTCAAAGCTGTCGGCAGCGCTCTGGCCGCCGGCCCGGGTGATATATTGGTATTTTTACCTGGAGCCGGTGAGATCCGGCGTGTTCAGACAGGCTTAATCCAGGCAGGAATTGGAAAACATGCCCAGGTAGCCCCCCTTTACGGCGGTTTATCACTGGCAGCTCAGGATTTGGCGATATTACCAAGCCCGCAGGCGGGACGTAAGATCGTTCTGGCGACCTCTATTGCCGAAACCAGCCTTACCGTCGAAGGGGTTCGTATTGTAATTGACTGTGGTTTAATGCGTGTACCGCGTTTTTCGGCCCGAACCGGCCTGACGCGTCTGGAAACCGTGCGGGTATCCCGGTCGGCTGCCGATCAACGGCGCGGCCGGGCCGGGCGGCTGGGACCGGGTATATGTTTCCGGCTTTGGACAAGACAAGAGGATTTATATTTAGAGGCTGCGACAACACCGGAAATCTTTGCTGCCGATCTGACCTCACTGGCCCTGGAACTGGCGGCCTGGGGAGTTACTGACCCCGGACAACTGCAGTGGCTGGATGCGCCGCCGGCCGCTGCCTTTCTCAAGGCCTGTGAACTGCTCGAACGGTTGGGGGCGATGGTCAATGGCGTAATCACCGGCCATGGGCGCCAAATTGTGCGCAGTGGTTTACATCCGCGCCTGGCACACATGATCCTTAAGGCTGCAGGGATTGGTTTGGGTGGCCTGGCCTGTGACCTTGCAGCCATTCTTAGTGAACGGGATTTCTTCAACGGTACTGATATTGATCTGCGCCTGCGGGTCGATATAATCCGTAAGCTGGAGAATAACAAAAACGATACGGCCTGGCTGGTCGCGCGCAATATAGATGCCGGCTTATGCCGGCGAATTATGCAGGCCGCCAATCAGCTTAAACGGCAATTCGGCGTTGCTGCCCACTATCAGGAGGATATTGAGGCCTGTGGCCTTGTTATGGCTATGGCTTACCCTGACAGAATCGGGCAGCAGCGGGGCAATGGCCGGTTTTTGTTAGAGAGCGGCCGTGGTGCGATACTGGCTGAGGCGCAGCCGCTGGCGCATGACTCGTATATCGTGGCCGCAGATCTTGATGGTCAAGGCAGTGACAGCCGTATTTTCCTTGGTGCACCTGTAACATTGGAACAACTGCGAGGTTATCTGTCTCAGCACATTGTCAGTGAAACGACTGTCATTTGGGATGAGACGGTGCAGGCGGTGCGGGCCAAGGTTTGTGAACGCTTGGGGACACTGATTCTAAAAGAAAGCCCTGATCCTGAACCTGATCCGGCTGCAGTTTTAGCGGCTTTGTTAGCCGGGATCGCCGCTGAGGGCTTGGCCATTCTGCCTTGGACAAAAACCGCGTGGCAGTTGCGCCAGCGCCTGTTGTTCATTCATCAGCTGGAGCCGGACTGGCCG
>JAEWGR010000153.1 GCA_023388195.1 Bacillota bacterium | reverse complement strand
TGCCTACCCTCCTTTGCCTATAGCTAAAATATAATCACAGAGGAAGGGGAAAAAAGATTATGTACACGACTCAAATGGATGCCGCCAAACAGGGCATTCTCACCGATCAGATGCGCATTGTGGCCCGGGAGGAACAAATTGAACCTGAGCTGCTGCGCACCTTAGTGGCAAGCGGCAGGGTTGTAATCCCTGCAAACCGTCATCATACCAGCCTGCATCCCATGGGTGTCGGCGAAAAACTCCGCACCAAAATCAATGTCAACTTAGGTGTTTCCAAAGACTGTTATGATATTGAGCTCGAATTACAAAAAGCAAGAAAAGCCATTGAATTAAAGGCCGAAGCCATTATGGATCTAAGCTGCTATGGCAAAACCCGCGAGTTCCGGCGCCGGCTGATAGAAACCTCACCGGTCATGATCGGCACTGTCCCGATGTATGACGCAGTTGGCATGCTTGATAAAGATTTAAAAGACATTTCTGTCGATGAATTCTTTTCTGTTGTTGAGCGTCATGCTGAAGATGGTGTGGACTTTATGACAATCCACTGTGGTATGAACCTGAAAACAGCCGAACGGGTGAAGCAGAACAAACGGCTGACCAATATTGTCTCCCGCGGCGGTTCCTTGCTATTTGCCTGGATGGAGCTGAACAACCGGGAGAATCCTTTCTATGAATATTATGACCGATTGCTGGATATCTGCGAGCAATATGATGTGACCTTAAGCCTGGGTGATGCCTGCCGTCCCGGTTCTATTCAGGATGCAACCGATGCTGCCCAGATTGAAGAGCTTATTACCCTGGGTGAGTTAACCAAACGTGCCTGGGCCCGGAATGTGCAGGTAATGATTGAAGGCCCCGGACATATGGCCATTAATGAAATTGCCGCCAATATGCTGTTGGAAAAAAGGCTCTGCCATGGTGCTCCCTTTTATGTGTTAGGTCCGCTGGTCACCGATATTGCCCCTGGTTACGATCATATCACCAGTGCGATTGGCGGTGCCATCGCCGCGGCCAACGGTGCTGACTTCCTCTGCTATGTAACACCGGCCGAGCATCTGCGCCTGCCTAATCTGGATGATATGAAAGAAGGGATTATTGCCTCCCGGATAGCGGCTCATGCCGCCGATATTGCCAAAGGAATTCCCGGTGCCCGCAACTGGGATAACCAGATGAGCGAAGCCCGTGCCAACGTAGACTTTCCCCGGATGATTGAGTTGGCTATTGACCCGGAAAAAGCCGGCAGATACCGGGCCGAATCCCAGCCGGAGTGTGAAGATACCTGTACGATGTGCGGCAAAATGTGTCCTATGAAAAACATGAAAAAAATCCTTAACGGGGAAGATCTGAGTATCGCCTGATATGGATACACACATGACATCTGTTTCGGAACCGGCACTATTGCAGGAATTAGTCGATTTCTATCGCTCGAAACTGTTGTTTACATGTGATAAATATGGTGTTGCCGACAGCCGCAGTCAATTTTTCAAAAAAATGCTGCAGAACCTTACCACCTGCCGTCTGGGTTCTTATCTGCATGAGCAAAATTTCCGCTGGTTTATCACCTTCATCATTTTTCAGCCAGCCTTTGACTGCATCGGCAACCTGTTAAACAGTGTAACCCCAGGCCGGTCAGGATTACAGAATGCAACAGCAACCGTACCTCTCGGCAGGGTCTACCGGGAACTATGCAAACAGAGCAGCCAGACTGACCATGCCCGCTCCTTTGATTTGTTAGATACTATGCATGCAAGCTTACGCCGCCAGCAAACTCACCTGGAGGAAAGTGGTCATATTGTCCTGGCAAGTTACCGCGGTCAGCATTATATCACTACCTACGGCTACACGGCCGAATTGATTAACCCGGTATTGCTGTTTGCCATTTTGAAAGATATCGCCAACTTAGTTTCCAGCCTGCCGTTACAACCGCAAACAACTATTCAACAAGCAACTTCTTTTGCCGGATCTGGCCGCAGATCATCTGCGCTGTAGGATCTCTTAGTGGTACTGTTAGCAAGTAATTACGCACTTATTACTTGTTACGGTACCACTTTTATTATCCGAAGCCAAAACTATAAAAAGGAGATGTTTTTATGGATGCTTATCAGGCCCTGGAGAAGCTAATTGCCGGTAACAAGCGCTATGTAACCGAAAGATACGCCAAACCGGACATTGGCTATAAAAAGCGGCTGGAACTGACCCACGGACAGCAGCCCTTTGCCGTAATCCTGGGCTGCGCGGATTCCCGTATCCCCCCGGAAATTATTTTTGATCAGGGACTCGGGGATTTGTTTGTTGTAAGGACCGCCGGCCAGGCTGTGGATACCGTTGTTCTGGGCAGCCTGGAATATGCCGTTGAGCACCTGGCTGTGAGGCTGCTTCTGATTCTGGGCCATCAGGACTGCGGTGCAGTAAAAGCGGCCCTGACAGGGGCTGAGGCCCCCTCCCATCTGTGCTCAATCCTGCAGGCTATCGTCCCGGCCATAGAAAACGCCAAAAGCCGTACCGGCGAATTGCTCCCGAATGCAATCAAAGCTAACATAGACTTTACTATTGACAAATTAAAGTCAGCCAGCCCTGTCCTTAGTAAAGCAATAGCAGCCAAAGGTCTCCAGATTATCGGCGCCATTCATAATATCCATGATGGCAAAGTCGACTTCGATTATACCGACAATTAATCAGGGTTGCCTTTCTTGACCAAATTGGCGATAATTTGTTTGGCCTCAACAATATTAATAGGATTATTTTCCATAATCTTATATAAATCAGCCGCCATATCCAAGGGATTATGATACATGGTACCGGCAATAATCGCTTGCAGCTGATCATGTTTTTTGCAATATCTGGCTACCCCCAGTTCGTCCTTGTTATTCCGGGCTTTGTAGTGGCTAACGGCATATAAGGTCCGGAGGGCGGCAATTACCTCGACGGCCCCGCCATAACGGGCACCGACTATCACCCCCAGGTCGGTTTCCTGGCCGCACGAACCACACCGGGCAACGACTTCACCGGCCCCCAGCTTGTCGATCACTTCAAACTGGGTTGTATTGCAGGCAACACACAGCAGTTTAGACTCATTCTGTTCACCGTTATGTCCGCATTTGTCCACTAAGTATCACTCCTTTACTAATAACACTTAGTATTACAAATTTTGGAATTATTAAACATGAATAAACCAAACGCCCCCTCACCGGGTACGTTTGGTTTATTCGTGTTCTAGACCTGGAACCTGCAGGTCGCGGTACTCAAGCCCTCGGCCATTCTGGATAAAGCCTGACTGGCAGCGGCAATTTCCTCCATGGCTGCCGATTGCTCCTCAGTCGCGGCCGAAACCGTCTCCGTTTGCCCAAGTATGGCCTTACCGGTTTCTTCAACAGATTGTACCGCTGTTACAATCTGTCTGCTATTTTCCGCTACAGCCTGAATCTCTGTCGATATAACGTTAACCTGAACCGAGACATTTTCAATTAAACCGGCAATCTCCCTGAATGCGGCTCCGGAGGAATGGACTACCTGGGTGCCAAGTATAACCTCCTTGGTGCCATTATGAATTGCTGCAACCGATTTACTAGTATCTATATGTATTTCCCCAATCAGAGCGGCGATTTTCTTGGCAGCGCTCTGCGATTGTTCGGCCAGCTGGCGGACTTCATCAGCAACTACCGCAAAACCCCGTCCCTGCTCACCGGCCCGGGCAGCCTCAATGGCGGCATTAAGAGCCAGGAGATTGGTTTGACCGGCAATACTTGATATTACACTCACTATCTCCCCAATCTCGGCTGAGCGGGCCTCTAAACTGCTGATTACCGCTGCTGATTCCAGCACTGTTTTCTCAATACGGCCCATCTGATTAATAGCCGTCTCGACCGCCTGATTACCCCCGCGGACGGCTAAAGCGGCTTTATCTGTATCTGTGGCAACCTCACTGGCGTTTACTGCCATATTGCCGATCCTTGCCGCCATATTCTCTACCGACCCCAGCGTCTGTTTCATTGAGACAAACTGCGCCTGTGAGGCCTGGGCAACGGTTGTAATGGAGGCGGCAACCTGGCTGGCAGCTACAGCAGATTGATCAGCACTGGCCGTTAATTGCTGTGAAGCTGCCGCGACCTGGCCGGTTGTATCTATCACCCGGCCAATTAAACGTCCCAGGCTTGCTGTCATACTGTTAAAAGCAATCCCCAACTGGCCAATCTCATCGCGGGAATTGAGCCCGGCCTGCCGGGTCAGATCACCGTCAGCCACTGCAGCCACTGTTTTCATCAGTTGCTGTAACGGATTGGCAATTACCCTTACAATCAGCCAGCCGCCTGTACAGGCCAACAGAATCATACAGCCTGTAACTACAGCAATTGTCTTTGTTACCCGGTCTGCGTCTGCAAGGCCCTGCCGGTTGGTGGCTGCTGCCCACTCTTTATTGTAATCAATCAACTCACGCCTTAATTCCGTTGCCTTCATGAATACCGGCATACTTTGGGTATACAGGGCAAAAGCCGCCGCCTGCTGCCCGCTTGCGGCCAGCTTAATAATGTTCTGACGTGCCTGCCGGTAATCTGTCAGCTCTTTTTCCAATTCACTCAGCTTGTTTTTTTGATAAGTGTCAAGATCAATTTTCTTGTACTCTTCCTGCAATATATTAATTCGGCTGGTATTATTCTGAATACTGTCAATAATTGCTTTCTGTCCATTCACGTCTGCTGTCAGCACAATTTCAAGCAGTTTAGCCTCCGAATCTTTGCTAAGCAAGCGGACCTCGCCCAGCAGCTGGACAGGTACCAGGCGGTCTTGGTACATCATAGTCAACTCGTGGCTGAGCATTTTGACCGAAAACAAACCAACCGAACCCACTCCCAATAAACAAATCACCATAAACGTAATGAGCCCATAAATCTTTGTCGCGGTTTTAAAATCAGATAACCGGTACATACGTCCGCCTCCAATATTAAAAAATGCTATATGTGTGAATATTCGTTATTTAACATAATTCACCTTCATCTGTTTTATGATTCTTATTTACAAAAGTAACGGTAAAAAATACCCGGGGTTGCCGCAATTGCGCCCCGCAGGACGCGGAAAGCAGCCTGTGCCTTTAGGGTAAGGCGTTCTTACTTATAAGCAGAGCCAATATACTTTCTGATCATGCAAAAAAGCTTCTTATCTTGTATCAAACAAGATAGAAGCTTTTACAGACGATGAGTATTTTTAGTTTGTATAACCTTTGTGCATCCCACCGCGGCAAGCTAGTTGGTTAGCTGCCTTTAACATTGGAGCAGCGCATCTTGCCATAGAGGCTGATGCTCTGTTTGCCTGCCTTTTTCCATGAAGAGAAATTGATCGCCTAAAGCCTTCGCTTCCGCCCGGTCATGAGTAACGAGAACAAAAGGAATATTCCACAACCCTTGAATTCTTTTTAATTCCTCTTGCAGCTCCAGACGGGTATCACTGTCAAGAGCCGATAAAGGCTCGTCAAGCAGGAGAATTTCCGGCTCGGCCATCAGTGCCCTGGCAAGCGCAACCCGTTGCTTCTCCCCCCCGGACAGGTTATCAATATACCGTGTTGTCAGGTGTTCAATGTGCAGCAATTCAACCAGCCGATCATAAAGTTCATTGGCGTCCTTATTATTCCTTTTGACGCCATACCAGATATTTGTTTTTACATCCATATGCGGAAACAGGGCAAACTCCTGAAACATATAACTCACCCGCCGCTGCTGCGGCGGCACAAACGTTTTTGCCGAGGAAGAAAACAAAATGCGCTCACCATGAGCAATTCTTCCTTCATCCGGCCGCAAAAGACCGGCAATCGCCCGGAGAATCGTTGTTTTACCCGCCCCCGAAGGCCCCAGCAAAACCAAGATCCTGTTGGCCACGGAGAACTGAATATCCAAAGTAAAATCAGCTAGTTTTTTCTTTACAGTTACTTGCAGCATTAAAACAACCCCCTTACAGACGATTCGCCGCCCCGTTTTTTAGACCAGACATTTAACCAGAAAATCAGAAAAAAGGTGATGCCGCTAATCAGCAGGACATACGCGCCGGCCAGGGTTAAATCATTGGCTTCGGCCGCAAAATAGATTGCCAGCGGAATAGTCTGGGTTTTACCGGGAATATTGCCGGCGATCATAATGGTAGCACCAAATTCGCCCAAGGCCCGGGCAAAGGATAATACCAGCCCCGCTACCAGTCCCGGCCAGGCCAAAGGAATGGTTATTGTCCAGAAAACCCGCCAGCTGCCGGCCCCCAGCGTCCGGGCCGCATCCTCCAGTTTGCGGTCCACCCCCTGAAAAGCAGCTTTGGTGCTTTGATACATAAGTGGAAAAGCAACCACTGCCGCCGCCAGGATAGCAGCATAGGGTGTAAAAATAATCTGGGTATGAAAATTTTCAGATAGAAATCGACCAATAGGCCCTTGCTTGCCAACAAGCACCAGCAGCAAAAAACCGGTTACAACAGGCGGCAATACTAACGGCAAGGCAAACAATGCCTCCACCATGCTTTTACCAGAAAACTCAAAGCTTCGCATCACATAAGCAGCAGATACCCCGAAGATGAATACAAAAATTAACGAGACCAGCGCAACCTTGACCGATAAAAAGACCGGCTGCCATTCAATCATACTGTCACCTGCTTCATGGCTTACACAGTTACAACTAAAGCCGTATTTTAGAAAACAACACCACTGTCAGGTTATTTACCCATGACAAAGCCATTCTTTTCAAATATGGCCTTGCTTTCCGGACTAAACAGATATTCGCTGAAAGCCTCAGCTGCTTGTTGCTGTTTGGTAGCAGTGGTTACAGCAATCGGGTATAGTATCGGCTGATGACTGCCTTCAGGCGCAACAGCGGCAACTTTCACTTTATCGCTGGCGATTGCATCGGTTTTATAAACGATCCCAGCTTCGACATTGCCTGTCTCAGTATACGCCAGTACCGTGCGAACGTCTTTAGCGAATACCACCCGCTCCTGGAGCTTATCCCACAGGCCGAGTTTCTGTAATACTTCCTGGGCATATTGGCCGGCAGGCACTGTAGCGGTCTCGCCTAAAGCAATCTTTTGTACATCCTTCTGGGTAAGATCTTCATATTTGGTTATATTTAATTTGGTATCTTTAGGAACAACAACAACCAGCTTATTCTCAACCAGATTTTTACGTGTGGCTTTATTGACCAGGTTCTTAGCTTCCAATTCATTCATTTGCTTGGGAGCAGCGGAAATAAAGATATCGGCAGGCGCCCCTTGCTCAATTTGTTTTTGCAGCGCCCCGGAGGCTCCCAGGTTAAAAACAAGCTTCACATTTGGATTCTTAGTCTGATAATTCTTTTGAATTTCCGCAAGCGCATCCTTAAGGCTTACTGCCGCCGAGATATTTAGCTCTACAGGCTGCACCTGCTGCGCCACAGGCGGGGTTTGCTTCTCTCCGCCACAGCCAACTAAACTCAAGACTGTGACTGCCACTAAAGCCAGAATAAGAAATACTTTTTGGTTGATCTTTCTCAACATTTTCTCCCCCTTATATTCGTTCTGTCCGAGGCATTTCCCTCTCTTAAAAACAAAAATCAACTAACATAATTAAACTGTAACTAAGTTAGTTGATACATCTATGTATCAATCCAGCTGATTATCACAACTGAAATTGCTATCAATAATAAAAATGTACACTGCAGTATATAAACAGCCTGAATATAAACTAACAAAAACAAACATAATCTCTATGGTGTTATTATAATATTTGTTGTATGATAATTGCAAGAGCCTGTCAGCAATTAATACAAATTTTATAGAGGTGTAGTTATGAGCGATACAACTTCCTATACACCGGATGAGGTTGCCAAAATCCTAAAAATCTCCCGTTTCACTGTATATGAAATGATCAAGAGAGGTGACTTTCCTGCTTACCGTATTGGCCGGAAAGTTCGCGTTGAGGCCCCCGATTTAGAGCTGTATATCCAAAACTCAAAGAAAAACAGCCCACTCCAGCAGCAACCTGCCCCGCCACCGTCAGAGCATCCTGCCACCGAATCGGACAGCCTTATCATTTGTGGGCAGGATATTATCCTCGATATCCTAACCCGGCACCTGGAAAGACTCCTGCCCGGCATCCGTTGTCTTCGCAACCATTCCGGCAGCATTGACGGCTTATTAGCTCTTTACCGGGGTACGGCCAATGTCGTTACCACCCATCTGTGGGACAGCGACACCGATACCTACAATACCCCTTATATTCGCAGGTTTTTGCCCGGACACCGGACACTTGTCTATAACCTGGCCCACCGTAATACTGGCTTTTATGTTGCTAAAGGCAATCCCAAAGGCATTAACAACTGGCATGACCTAACCCGCTCTGATGTCACACTTATCAACCGGGAACGCGGTTCCGGCGCAAGAGTGCTATTGGATGAAATGCTGCATGTGCTCGCGCTAGATTACCGGCAGATCAAAGGCTATACCCGTGAAGAATCCAGCCATCTGGCAGTTGCCAGCTGCGTTGCCAGGGGCGAAGCCGATGTCGGTATCGGTATTGAAAAAGCGGCCCTGCAGGTTAATGGCATTGACTTTATTTTTCAAAAGAAAGAACGTTATGATATCGTCTTTCGCAAGGAGGATGCCGATAAACCTCACTTCCAGGCACTATTGATGGCTATTCGTTCCGATTCATTTCGCAATGAGGTTGCCGGCATGGGCGGTTATGACCTTTCACAAACAGGTCAGTTAATGGGGAACATTTAAAAAGGCAAAAGCCCTCAGGGCTTTTGCCTTTTTCATTCGTATTTAACCGTTAGCCAAAACTAAAAGCAGTACTCTGAATGCTCAGAATACTGCTTTTAGTTGGTGCCGAGGACCGGAATCGAACCGGTACGGAAATTTCTTTCCGACGGATTTTAAGTCCGTTGCGTCTGCCAGTTCCGCCACCCCGGCATAAAATTTGGAGGCGACACCCAGATTTGAACTGGGGAATAGAGGTTTTGCAGACCTCTGCCTTACCACTTGGCTATGTCGCCGACATTATGGAGCGGAAAACGAGATTCGAACTCGCGACCCTCGCCTTGGCAAGGCGATGCTCTACCGCTGAGCTACTTCCGCATA
>JAEWGR010000034.1 GCA_023388195.1 Bacillota bacterium | reverse complement strand
CTCCGGCAGACAAGAAGCGGCCAGATACCCCACCATTTGGTCTTTATCCTTTTTTAACAGCTTTCCGGCTGTATGATTAACATATGTCACCCGCTTCTGGCAGTCAACAGCGATAATCCCTTCGCCCATAAAATCCATAATTGCTTTAAACTGCTCCAGTTTCACCCGGTTGCCGCCCCCGGCAAACAGCAGTTCCCGGGCATATTGCACGGCCCTGAGCAGGGCCTCCTGACCGATTGCAACCGGAAAACAAGGCACGTCACCGGGCAGCATGACCGGGGCAAATCCTTCCTTGCCTGCAATTGCCGGCACTTCTGTCATCACTGCCGCCACCCCGGCCAGGTCCGCCCCCTCTATGGCGGCCAGCACCCTGACCCGGATACCAAGTGCACCGGCAATAGTAACGGCCTCGTTAATAATGGCCTCACCGCATACCCCCAGACACCACGCATCAGCATCCAGGTTGTCTGCCAGCCAGGCTTTTACCGCCTGCAGACACAGCACAATATCCAAAGTACTTGGTTGCAAGGAAACTGCCGGTATACTGACTGTCGTTTTTACGGCTTCGGCAAAGGGGGCATAGCAAATAAGAGCATCTGCCCCGATTTCATCAAGCTGGCGGGCAATGCCGATAACATCCGCTTGCGTAGCCAGCGCCACATGAATTTTCTCGCCCCACTCACTAAATAACGCCAGCGCCTGTGAAGTAAAATCATTATTGGGAGCAATCAATGCGATTTTTTCTGCCTGCAAGGTTAGCACCCCTTATTTTTACTTGCAAAACTGTTTTGAACCGGTCTATAGCTTAATAACCGCACCCTCGGCAGCGGAGCTTGCCAGCTTGGAGTATACCCCCAAATAGCCGCGGCTAAACTTCGGCTCCGGTCTTTGCCAGGCGTCCAGCCTTGTGCTGATCTCCTCGTCCGACAGGTGTAGCTGCAGATTCCCAGCGGGAATATCGATCGTGATCCGGTCCCCGTCCCGGACAGCAGCCAGGGGCCCGCCCTCAGCGGCCTCTGGTGAAATATGGCCAACAAAACAGCCGTTATTGGTACCGGAAAAACGTCCGTCCGTAATCAGCGCCGTCTTTTTCGCCAGCCCCATACCGTACAGATATTTCATCGCCTTATACATTTCGCGCATACCGGGACCGCCTTTAGGGCCTTCATAGCGGATCACGACAACATCGCCTGCTTTAATATCGCCATTGAGAATGGCCGCCTCCGCTGCCTCCTCACAGTCAAAGACCCTGGCACTGCCTGTAAACACATGCATCTCCGGCACAATAGCCGCCGGCTTGGTTACTGCCGTTGCCGGTGCCAGATTTCCCCGGAGGATCGCTAATCCTTTTTGTTGGCTGAACGGTTTGTCCAGATTGCTAATGACGTTGGTATCCGACGGATACTTGAACTTATAGGCCTCTATGTTCTGCCTGACCGTGTTCCCGGTCACCGTGATACAGTCCTGATGCAGCAGTGAGCTGATCTCCTGCATCACCCGGGGAATTCCTCCCGCCCGGTGAAAGTCTTCCATATCATAGCGGGATGCCGGATTCACTTTGGCAATCTGTGGTGTTGACCGGCTGAGGCTGTCGTAAGCAGCCATCATCGTCGCCGCCGCTATATCCAGCTCGGCGGCAACCGCCGAAAGGTGCAGTACTGCATTGGTTGACCCGCCTGTAGCCATTAATACCCGGACCGCATTTTCCAGTGACTGATAGGTCATAATCTTATCGGCGCTTAGCTGGCTGTTTACCAAATTGACGATTGCCTTGCCGGTCTCTTCCCCCAGCCGCAGCCTGTCGGCATAGACCGCAGGTACAAGCGCCGCTCCCGGCAGGGACATCCCCAGCGCTTCCGCCATACAACACATTGTATTGGCAGTTCCGTAAAAAGCGCAGGAACCGCAGGTTGGACCACAAAGTTCTTCCAGTTGCTCATAGGCTGTTTCATCAATTTTATCACTTTTGAGCATTCCTAATGCTTCCGACATTGTGGTTAAATCAGACTTGCGGCCGTCAAAGGTCACGCCGCCCAGCATTGGTCCGCCAGGCAGGAAAATGGCCGGAATTTTTAGCCTGGCAGCCGCCATCAGCATTCCCGGCACAATCTTGTCACAGGAACCGAGCAGCACAATGCCGTCCAGCCGGTGAGCCTCTACCATGACTTCAATATCATTGGCAATCAAGTCCCGGGAGGGCAGGATATAATGCATACCGCCATGGCCCTGAGCCGTGCCGTCGCAGGCGGCAATAACACCAAATTCAGCTACAGTGCCGCCGGCCCGGTAGATCCCCTTCCGGACATGTTCGGCAACCTGCCGCAGGTTGGCATGGCCAGGTACCAGCTCGTTCCAGGAGTTGGCAATGCCAATAACCGGTCTATTAAGATCATCGTCAGAATAGCCCACAGATTTAAATACACTCCGGTTAAAACTCCATTCAGGCTTGCTCAAAATTGTACTGCTCCGTTGTTGCATGGTAACGGCTCCCCTTTCATTGCTTTTTATAATAAACCATTTTTATGCTTAGCCAACTCAATGGCAACATCAATAATTAAATCCTCCTGCCCGCCGACTGTTTTACGCCGCCCCAGTTCCATCAGGATATCCCGGGAATCAACGCCAAAGCGCTCAGCGGCGCGGCGGCTGTGCAGCAGAAAGCTGCCATAGGCACCGGCATAACCAATGGCCAGCGCATCGGTATTTACCGTTTGCGGCCTGTGCATCAGCTTTTCCACAACATCTTTCGCCAAATCCATTAACTTATATAAATCAACACCGGTTTGATACCCGGCTTTGTCCAGCACGGCTGCCAGCACCTCTAGCTGGGTGTTGCCGGCACCGGCTCCCAGCCCGCAAACAGAAGCATCAACAATTGTCGCACCGGCCTCAATCGCGGCCAGCGTATTGCCGACTGCCATGCCAAGATTATTATGAGCATGAAAGCCAACCGGTATCGACAGTTCCCGGGTGACAAGGCTGATTCTCGCGGCCACATCGGCAGGCAGCATCGCCCCGGCCGAGTCAGTTACATAAACAACATCGGCACCATAATCGGCAAACAACTTGGCTTGTTCCAGCACTTTGGTCGGCGGCGCCATGTGCGACATCATTAAAAAGCCAATAGCCTCCAAACCATGGTCCTTGGCAAACCTGATATGCTGTTCCCCCGTATCAGCCTCGGTTACATGCGTGGCAACCCGTACCGTTTTCACACCATAAGTCATAGCCATTTCCAGGTCTTCCACGGTGCCGATTCCCGGGATTAATAAAACAGCCAGCCTGGTCTTTGTCAACACCCGGGCAACAGCCTGATAATACTCAGCCTCCGGCGCCCGGGAAAAACCATATTGAAAAGATGAGCCGCCCAGGCCGTCGCCATGGCCGACCTCAATACTGTCCACCCCTGCTTCATCCAGCTTGGCCGCCACTATGGCCATCTGTTCAGGTGTTAACTGATGGCTTACGGCATGCATTCCGTCCCGTAATGTACTGTCTAATATCCGGATTGACTTCATGAGCTTGCCCCCTCCTGCTTTAGTACGGCATAACGTTCGCCTACAGCGACAGCCGCAGCCGTAATAATATCCAGATTACCGGAATACTTCGGCAGATAATCCCCGGCCCCTTCCACTTCAACCATCGTCACGACCCTTTCCCCGTCTGCATAAGGAGAAACTTTAAGCCGGTAACCCGGGACATACTGCTGCAGCCTGCCCACCATATTGTTAACCGAATGAATAATAGCTTCAATCCGGGTTGAGTCACATTTCGTATAAATAGTATTGCGCATTAAAATCGGTGGATCCGCAGGGTTCAGGATGATCAAAGCTTTGGCAGCCTGGGCCCCGCCTACCTTAATCAGGGCATTCCGGGTAGTCTGCGTAAACTCGTCAATATTTTGCCGGGTACCGGGCCCGGCGCTGCGGCTGCTGATGGTAGCCACAATTTCTGCATACTCTACCGGCGTAACCTGATTAATTGCATAAACAATCGGTACTGTCGCCTGGCCGCCGCAGGTTACCATATTGACATTTGCTTCTTGCAATAAACAAGCATCCATCCCCACCGCCGGCACAGTGTACGGTCCGACAGCAGCCGGCGTCATATCCACCGCAAAAATACCAGCCTGCTTAAGCAGCGGTGCATGGCGCAAATGCGGCGTGGCCCCGGTAGCGTCAAAAACAACATCCAAATGGCCAAAATTCAGTACCCCGTCGATCCCGGCTGTTGTCGTGGCAATACCGGCCTCAGCCGCCATTTTCAAGCCTTGCGAATCCGGAACAATGCCAGCCATCAGCACAAGCTCCAGCATATTGCTCTTCCTCAATTTCAGCATTAGGTCAATACCAATGTTACCTGGGCCAATAATTGCTGCCCGCAGTTTTTTTTGCGCCAACCTTCATCATCCTTCCTTGTAAGCAATTATTATTGTTCTATATTATCAAACATAGTTTGAATTTATAGGCACACTTTAATCATAGGCAGCCCCCATAATTACTGCTTATAGCCCAGGCGAATAGAAATCTTCCTTGCTGTCTCCATTACCTTGGCGGCGATAGCAGGAATATCTGTGTCCAATAGGCGATGGGCCGGTCCGGAAAGGCTAATGCCGGCAATAACCGCACCTGTACTGTCTTTTACCGGGGCCGCTATGCAGCGGAGGTCAAGTTCAAATTCCTCCATATCAAGGGCATAGCCCCGGGCCCGCACCTGCCGGACCTGAGCCAGCAATTCGGCCAGGTCTGCCACGGTATTCCCGGTATATTGCCGCAGGTTTTTGCCGGCATACATCTTGGTAATCAAGGAATCGTCCAGACCTGACAACAGCGCTTTACCAACGCCGGTACAGTAAGCCGGATTGCGGCCGCCGACCTGAGACCTGATACCGATGGAACGGGAGCCATCCACTTTATCAATATAGACTACCTCTTCGTCTGAGAGTACAGCCAGATGAGCTGTTTCCTGATAGGTCAGAGACAGCTCTTTAAGATAGGCTAATGCCGTCTCCCGTAAATCAAGATTAGCAATATAGGCCTGCCCCATTTCAAAAACCCTGATCCCAAGCGCGTATTTCCCGGTTTTAGGGTCCTGTTGCATGTATCCGCATTTCTCCAGGGTGGCAATTAGGCCGTGGGCAGTACTCTTATGAATGCCAATCCCTTTGCTGATCTCAGTCAGGCCGGCAACCCCCCGGTGGGCGGCAACGTATTCCAATATTTTAACAGCCCGGAATACAGATTGAATCGTTCTCTCATTGTCACTGCCATATTGTCCAGTCATAGCATCAACCCTTTGTTCTATATTGTCAAACCCGGTTTTTATTTATTGCAACAATTCTCTTCTTGCCGTCAATATTCCTGCCAGACAGCAGTAGCTTGCCCTTATTTTTTGGGAGATTACTAGTTCCTGCTTATTGGCAAGCCTTAGCGAACATCTGCTTTACTTAATAGTTGTTGAATTATCTGCAGTTGCTGGCTTGTTACATCTGCGGCCGGTTCCTTAACCTTGGGCTTAATCGGCACTCCCATCTGGGCAACAGCGCCTTTGATTGCGGCCACAAATGGCTGGGATACATCATACAGGTTCATCAGCACTGATATTTTGGTCTGCGCTGCTGCAATCCCGGTAAAATCCTTGGCCTCATAGGCTTTCATCAAACTACAGAAAACATGGGGTATAACATTGGTTAAGCCGCCAATAATGCCATCGCCGCCAGCCATTAAATTAGGAATCAGGTATTCATCAAAACCTGATAACACGCAGAAATCAGGCCGTTCAGCCTTTACTGCCTGGATCAGACGCCTGGTATGACTGATATTGTCAACAGTATCTTTGATCGCGACAATATGTTTAAATTCTCGGGCTAAGCGTAACACCAGCTCCGGCCCTAAATCAGAAGCAGTCCGGTCAGGGAAATTGTAAAGCATGATCGGTAAGGTCGTACTCCGGGCCAGACTTGCATAATAACGGTAAATGGTCTCAGGATCAAGCTTAAAATAATAAGGAGAAATGACCACCACACCATCAGCTCCGGCCTGTTCGGCAAACCGGGTGAGCTCAATGACCTCAGTTTGTACGGTTCCTCCTGTACCGATAAGTACGGGAACCCTGTTAGCCACTGTTTTAACCACAAAGCGGATAAACTCCTGCTTCTCGGTTGTCGAGAGAGCAAAAAATTCGCCAATACTGCCGAGAAAAAGGAGCCCATCAATCCCCTGGCCGATTAGCCGGTTAATGACTATTTCATTGCCAGGCAGATCTAGATTTCCATTCTCATCAAGAATAGTAACAACCGGTGAAAGTATTCCTTTGAACATGTTGTACCTCCATCCATTTAATGCTGTGTTTACGCCGGGTCGCACCCTTGCCGCGTTGACGCCGCCAGATTACTGGGTGATTGCTGATAATGCTTCTTAAAAACACTGCTGAAATAGCTGGCATCGCGAAATCCCACCATGCGGGCCACCTCGGCCACCGTATATTTTCCGCTCATTAACCTTTCCCGGGCCTTTTTTAATCTGATTTTAGTCAAGTAGGTGGCATAGCCTTCACCGGCATATTTTTTGAAACTCCGGCAGAAGTAGCCTGTGCTCATAAATAGCTTTTCAGCAAATTGCTCCAGGGTAAGGTCTTTGTGATAATTATTATTTATATATTCAATGGCCCATTTTACAGACTGTTCAGCCTGATTCTGCTCAGAAGTGCAGGTATTGCTCTCCAGCTTGTCAATCAGGTCAGACAAACACTGTTCCAGTTCTCCGGCTGAAGATGTTTTGTTTAACTGGCTGATAAACACTTGCCGGTATTGTCCTGCTGCTTCGGTGGAAATAAGATATTCCGCATATTTGGCAATGATTGTATTAGCAATCTTAATAAGAGCCGCATAAATATATTCAGGCTGGCTAACTGTACGCATTGCCTCACCTAAAAATTGCCGTAAGATTATTTTAGCCTGATCAGACCGGCGTTCCAGCAGACAGTCCTGAATCTGCTGCTGAATGGGCTCGCATTCAATATCAGTACGGCCAGCTACGGAACTATCGGTAACCAAAAGGCCCTGCTGCTGCCAGAAAAGACCCACTTCACGTTTTTTGGCGGCATTGCGATACTCCCGGCCGATAGATGCCGGATGGTCAACCAGGCTGATACCGGCGCAAAAGGTAATGTGGTACAGGTGTTCCCAGGCTTCCAGCTGCGCCTGCAAACCACATCGCAGCTCATTGTTCCATTGACCGAAAATAATCACTAATTCCTGGCCAAACGAGTTGACAATGGCAGAATCGCCGAATCGTCCGCTGCACTCCCCGGCCAGACGTTCTTCCAGCCCCTCAATTGCCGTCGTTTCCGCTGCCGGCCAGTAAGAGGCAGAAATGATGGCTGCCGGAGAAAAGGTTTCTTGTTTGGCAATTCCCTGCAGCAAATGCAGGGCAGTGGCATTATCTTTGTCATTTTTTAACAGTTCAAATAATTTTTGTTTGGTAACAACAGGCTTGTCTTTCGCTATTTGCCGCTCCATGCGTTGCAGCCGCTGGCATGCTATCCGCCGGCTAAGAACACTGGCAATCCCTTGCTTTAGTGTCTCGGCCAGTTCACCCGGCTTTATCGGTTTAAGCAAATAACCGGCTACCTGGGTCTGAACCGCCTGATGGGCATAGTCAAAATGACTGTATGCCGTCAGGATATAGATCACGGTATCACGATACTTTTCTCTAATTTGCTTCGCCGCATCCAGACCGTTGAGAAACGGCATATTGATATCCAGGATGACAAACTCCGGCTTATGCAGTTCTGTCAGCCTGACAGCCTGTTCACCATCCTCAGCCTCAGCACAGATATGAAAAGGCAGATTATGCTGCTTGACAATGTAGCGGAGATATTGGCGTACTGCAGGCTCATCGTCGGCAATAATCATTTTATACATTTTGTTCTCCCCCCTCTTATTAGAGTCGAAAACAAAGCTACAGCGGCAGAGTAATCCGGGCCAAGGTTCCTCCAGCCTCCAGCCGGGTAAGCGTTAACGCAAATGAATCGCCGTAATAGTGCTTCAATCTCAAAAAAATGTTTTTAATGCCAATTCCCTTCAGGCTGGGAGGATCGTACTCACTATGAGGCAATTCCCTCACGGCGGCGGCAATGTCTTCAGGTATGCCACAACCATTATCACGTACTTCAATGATCCCGGCCTGTCCTTGTTTATAGCTGCAAACCTGCAGCCGGCCCTGCTGACGAACATTGCGGAAACCGTGAAGGATTGAATTTTCGATTAACACCATAATTGTCATAAAGGGTATTTTAAGCTGCAGCGTAGCCGGGTCCAACGCAATATCAACATCGAATTTATCAGGAAACCGGGTCTGCTGAATAAATAAATAATCTTTGATATAGCTCCATTCCTCTTCCAGGGTGACGAGTGACTCTGCTTTGCCCAGGCTCAGACGCAGTAAATTAGAGAGTGAATAAGTCAGGGAGGCCAGGGTGGCCGCCCCGTCCATTTCGGCCTGTTGGGCAATTGTATTGAGGGTATTAAACAAAAAATGGGGATTTACCTGGGATTCCAGAAATTTAAGCCGGGCCTGGCTAAGGGAATTATGCAGCCTGGCCTGCATTTCCCGTTCTTCTGACAAACTGACCCGGTAACAGCTTAATTCTTTTTCTTTCAGCGAATTATCCATTAACTGCACCAGCGAAGCACTAACCAGTGACAGGGTTTCGGCCACAGAAATCAGTTGATTACGAGTCATAAAATTAAGATTCAAGTAGGCAGCCTGAGCCTTGGACGCCGTCCGCTTATCCAAGGCCATCAACTCGGTCTGGGGAATAACGATTGACATCCGCCCATAGCCACAGCCAAGATAACCTAATATCCTGTCATTAACAACAACCGGGCTTTGGATCGCCGATACCCCGAACTTACAGCGGAATATTTTTTTCTCTGAATAGGGCCACTGCGGTGATGCACAATGCAGAACACAATTGCCGCCCTTCTCGCGGATACAGAGCAGGCATAAATCGGGCAGGTTCTTTTTTTCTGTCAGGAAATTGCCGGCAACATCAATAAGGGTCACCGTCATATTGACAGTTTTAGCAAATTTTTCAGCAATGGCATCAAGGTTAATTACCTTGGCCATTTCCATAAGCTCAATGTCTGCACCGGTGGATAATTCCTTCAGCGTCTTGGGGATTGTTGAATAGACAATGCTGATAAAGGAGGCCGGTTTATCCGAGTTATTAATATGCCGATGCTCTCCGCCTTCACTGATATATCCAAGGTTCCCTTTACTCAGCTTAATTTCCCGGTTATTGCACCAATGGGTCGTCAGCCCCTCCAGGCCAATGATAATCTCGATATACCCTGAATGCACATGAGGCAGCTGTTCTTCACCGGGATATACGGTCGCGACTGATACAATGGGCTGGATCTCCGGATTGTCCGGATCCAGTTGCAGCCAGTGCTGCTCACCCCAGTTATAATATTGATCGCCAATAATATCCAATTGAAAAACATCTCTTATTTTATTAATAATGTCTATTGTCATTGTTTTCCTCATATCCTGCCAGTATAAAATAAGGTATCAAAATCCTGCCGTAAAATGCCCGTAATAGGTGAATAACTACTGCTATACTTATTCATTGTATCGTAAAAATCCTTCAACTATTCTGTAAAATTCACCTGGGTTAATTTGTTAAATAAAATATTTCACAAACTAAACCAGGCAAAAGGCTGTGAGGTCTCCCCCGCAGCCCATCAGCCTAATAATTGACTCAAATTGTTGCTCCAGAATCTTGTCGCGCTGCGACATACGATGTTCATGCCTAATCAGCACTTACCGTAAAATCGGCAACGTATTCGCCCCTTGCGGCATCACAGTATAGGTTGGCTGCTCTGATCCGCATTTTTCCCGGGCGATCCGCAGGGCCTCCTCCATAGTCGTTGCCGGAATCATGCTGGTTTTGGCAAGGAATTCGGCGTTTTCGGCCTTGGTTACAAGAATATAGGTGGCATAGTCGCTGCATTCCACTTCTTTTAACGCCACCCAGCCCGGTATGCCGAAGGACTTACGCAGTGCCTTCTCCATCGCCAGCTTGTCGTCAAACTGGAACCAGCGGGAAAATTCCTGCGGCTCATAAATATCCGAACACTCGCTTAAAATAATTACCGCCCCGCCCTTTTTGACGGCATAGTAGGCATTGTCCATAGTCTTGCCTGTCTGATAGAGATTGATATCTTTCGGGAACCCGCCGGCAGTAGCAATCACAATATCGGCTAATTCATCAATCTCAACCCCGTACAGCTTATCGACCAATTTGCAGCCTTCAGTCCAGGCCGATACCCAATTGCCGGCAAAAATCCCGCCAAACTGTCCATCTGGCGTGGGCACCATATTGATAATAAAATCAGGCTGCACAAAACCTGCTATTTCCATCATATCCTCATGCAATTCATTACCTTTTGTCTTACGGGAGGCGGCATTCGGGTTAGAGCCGGCTCCTTCTACAGGGCCCAGCCCCCAGAGATGGTTTTGTCTGATTGTCCTGATAGAGCTGATACCGGGAACAATGCTTTTGCGTCCGCCGCCGTAGCCTGCCATGTAATGATAAACGATGCCGCCTGTTAATATCAGCCGGTCGGCCTCATGAGCCAGCTTGTTGATGGAAACTTCTGTTCCCCGGCTGGTTTTTCCCAGATAGACCATATTGTCATTATCCCAGGCATCATGATTGATTACTTTAATGCGATGGCAGGTTTCCTGGCCGCACAGCTGGACAAACTCCTGCTCGGTGTTTTGGCGGTGGCCGCCTACCGCAATAATAATCGTAATATTTTCATCCGGCACGCCGGCTCTATTCAGCGTCTCAATAATCTCAGGCAATACCAGCGGCATTTGCTGCCATGAGCGGGTAATATCACTGACAGAAATCACTACTTTTTCGCCCGGCTTTACAATTTCTCCCAGGGGAGGTGAATCAATAGCCGCTGCCAGTGCTGCACGGACAGCCTGGGGAATATCTGCTACAGGAGGATATTCTTGACCGATAATCTCATGCACAACCTGCTCTTTAGGTATTGAAAAACTTAGCTCTCCGGTACCGTACTTCAAATTGAACTCTCTCATCGTTAAGCACCCCTTCTTGATAAAATACCTTTACTTATTACCTGCGTTAATAATCGGCAGCATATCCGGCGCATGAGTTAGGACCGTCACCCTGGCATCCTTGCCATGTTTGGCGAAAGCGGCCGCCAAGGCGTTCTGCACTGTGGCAAAGGGGGTAAACCCAAGGCGCCTGGCATCGGCAGATACAATACCATCAGAAACAATAAATACAGCCTCCCGTTCTTTCACCTGCGCCCAGGCAATAGCCAAAGCTGCTGCCACTTCATCAGGCACCTGCTTATCTGCTACCATGTTTTTCAGACAAGCCGCAGTATGGCAGGTAATATCCAGCATATCGCCGTGAGTGACAGCCACACCCTCATAACAGGGAGTAACCAGAATAATGGTTCCCCCGGCCTTTACGGCAAGATCGGAAGGATATAACGTTTTATGAGCCTGCCAGAATTCAATGTCACAGGGGTGCGAGCCGGCAATTACAATATCGGCAGCTTCCGGAATCTCTACTGCATATACCGATCTTGATAAGACCACACCCTGGCTGAAGGCTGCCTCAACATCACCGAAAAAAGCCCCCACTACCTGGCCATGGCGATTTAGCACCGTATTAAAGATAGTATGCAGGCCAATTTTACCTGCGATCATATTTAATTCCCGGCGAACCGGATTGTCTTCCACACCTAAATACGAACGCGGTGCCCGGACACTGAGCAAATGAGTCTCGGCCGTAGTATGTTCTCCCGAAATACCAGGCTGAACAATCTTGGCACCACCGGCAAACCCGGGAATATGATGGGGCACGATGCTGCCAATCCCAATCTTAAAGTCAGCCTCATAAGCCTCGCGGTTAACCCAGACACTGGTCCCGTTCGGGGTCTGACCAAGGTCAACAAGGGCAGCGGGACTCTTGAAATCGTGATTCTTAATGGTAACCCGCTTAACAACAGCCTCACCAAATTTAGCAAGTATCTCTTCCTCAGTCATAAAGCGGTGTGTACCCAAGGCAATAATAATTGTTATCTGCTCATCGGCAATACCGGCGGCGTTCATTTCATCAAGTAATACCGGGATAATCGCCTCCGTCGGCGTTAAACGGGTATTATCATCAGCGACAATAACAACTTTTTTTGCGCCTTTGACCAACTCTTGCAGACTTTTAGTGCCGATTGGGTTATGAAGAGCTCTAATAATTTCCTGCTTAATGTCCGTTACAACCGCTACATCCTGCGGCGAAAATACACCGATCAGATTACTTGGGGGAACAGTTACTTTTACGGTCTCCTGACCATAAGGCAATTCAACTACTGTATCTTGCACAAACGACCATCCTCTCTCAGTCATACAGACATAAAGTGTGCTGTCTATCTTGTTTATTTACGGGCACCGGCAGCTACCCGGGCAGCGAATTCAATAGCGGCAGTCATACTGCGGCTATCGGCAATCCCTTTGCCGGCGATATCAAAGGCGGTTCCGTGATCGACAGAGGTTCGCAGAAACGGCAGCCCCACAGTAACATTTATACCATCTTCAAAGCCCAGCAGCTTTATTGGTATATGCCCCTGATCGTGATACATGACTACAACAATATCAAATTCTTTGCGGCACACCGCCCGGAAGAACACAGTATCAGGCGGCACAGGGCCAATCGCGTGTATCCCCAGGCTTTGCGCCTCTGTGACTGCCGGCACAATCTCGTCAACGTCTTCCCGGCCAAATAAGCCATTTTCCCCAGCATGGGCATTAAAACCGGCAACAGCAATCCGCGGCTGTTCCAGACCTAATAACCGCAAAGTACGGTCTGCAAGGCGGATGATTCGCAGGACCCGTTCTTTAGTTATCAGATCGGCAGCAGCCCGCATCGAGACATGGGTAGTAACATGAATAACCCTTAAAGCGTCTCCGGCCAGCATCATTGCATAGTCTTCCGTATCACTGAGCTGGGCAAAAATCTCGGTATGACCGGGGAAATGATGTCCGCCCAGATGCAAAGCTTCTTTATTCAACGGGGCAGTAACGACAGCCGCGACGGTATTGTCCATAGCCTGCTTTATTGCTGCCTCCACATATACATAGGCCGCATGGCCGGCGCGGGCATCGACCTGGCCGAAAGGGAGGCCGTCCGGGATATTGGCAAAGTCGAGAACATCGATAATTCCCTGTTGATAACTGCCGCTTTGGGGATCAGAAACACGATTGACCTTAAGTGTGCTTTTAACACAGTCAGCCGCAAGCCGGATACGTCCGGCGTCGCCAAAAACCAGCGGACGACACAACTGATATATATTCCTATCGCCTAGAGCTTTAACGATGATTTCCGGCCCGCATCCGGCCGCATCCCCCATCGTAATCGCCAGGATTGGACGTTGCTCCATTACTTCATCTCCTTTGCATATGCTCCATTATTGTCACGAGTACGCCCGCACTCCCAAATGCACCTGCTTTGGTCATAACACGCAGTGTTTTTCCCTGTGCTGTTTCATTTCTCCCTGCGGTATGGCCGGTACCAGCTCTTTAATGATCCGGATACCGGTAACCCCAATTTCCTGGCAGACTTTATAAGTTTCATAATTAGTATTAGTTTTTTAAATTATCTCTCAATTCCTGCAGAATTTATTGACCTGCATTATAAAAATATTGTACAACCATCCCTTAAAACCCTTTGCAGTCTTCCCGTAATAATAAATTACGCCTCCATTTTATTAATCGCAGCCGGTTTACCGGAATAAGCCCTACTGGATCTTAAGCACACACTACTGCAATACCACAATGCAGGGAGACGTCAAAAGGAATGAGTCCTGTTTACACAGAACTCATTCCAGAGAAATTTGCTAAATTAAATTTTTGCTAAAACTATGCAAAGCCGTTCTAAAACTCCGTTATCTATGCTTTATCCAGTGCCGCTAAGAATTCTTTCACATCGGCTTCTTTCATGCCGTACGTATGCTCGGCATCCACTGGAAACTGAGCATTCCGGACTTCTGCCACATATTCTTTAAAGGCATTTGTCAGCACTTCGCCGACATTGGCATATTTCTTGACAAATTTCGGGGTAAAGTTATCATACATACCTACCATATCAGCATATATGAGCAGCTGACCATGGGTAAAGGAACCGGCGCCAATGCCCAGAATGGGGATACCGGCTCTTTCGGTAATGGCTTTGCCGACAGCCGTAGGAACGCCTTCTACCAAAATGCTGAAGGCCCCGGCTTCCTCAACCGCTTTTGCCTGATTAACAATCTTCATGGCTGCCGCCGCGCTGCGGCCCTGCGCTTTATAGCCACCGATCTGGCCCGAAAGCTGCGGAGTCAGACCGATATGTCCCATAACCAGTATCCCGGCCTGCTGAATCGCTTGAATCCGCTCTGCAATCATCGGGCCGCCGCCTTCAAGCTTGATAGCATCCACATCAGCCTCTTTAATCAGACGCCCGGCATTGGCAATAGCCTGTTCATTGGAGGTCTGATAAGACATATAGGGCATATCGCCGACAATAAAGGTATTCGGGGCGCCGCGCCGGACAGCCTGGCAATGGCGAACCATATCATCCATAGTAACCGGGAAAGTGGTATCATAACCCAGAGTAACCATACCCAGCGAATCGCCGACCAGAATCATATCCACGCCGGCTTTTTCCTGCATTTTGGCGGTCAGGTAATCATAAGCCGTAAGATAGACAATTTTTTCCCCTTTGCTTACCATTTGGGCGAAATCGTTAATTGTTTTTCTTGCCATTTATTCAGCACCTCTTTTTTTCATAAATTAGCGAAAATTAGTATAAGCGTTTCAAATCCTCATCACTCATAGTGAAGCAATGCTTTTCTTCCGGGAAAGTGCCATCATCAATTTCTTTGCACCAGGTATCAAAGGCTTCGACCATTTGCGGCCCCATCTGGGCATATTGTTTAACAAACTTAGGCACAAATTTATCAAAAATACCAACAAGATCATAGGCATTCAGATTATGACCGTTGCAATCCTTACCACCGCCGACACTAATGGTTGCGCACTTGACGCGTTCTGTAATCAGCTTGCATAAGGAAGCCGGCATGCACTCCAGAACCATGGCAAATACACCGGCATTATCAATGGCAATTGCTGCTTCCAGCAGTTTCTCAGCCGCTTCAGCGCTCTTGCCCTGCACTTTAAATCCGCCCATCATGGCAGCTGTTTGCGGGGTTAAACCGATATGGCCCATAACCGGAATGCCGGCATCGACTACGGCTTTGACAGTGGCCGCAATTTTGATATCCCCTTCCATTTTTACACAATCAGCGCCGGCTTTGAGCAGCGTACCGGCATTGCGGATGGCCTCATCCTTGTTAATCTGATAGGACAGGAACGGCATATCGCCGACAACAAAGGTATTGGGAGCTCCCCGGCGGACAAGTTTGAGATGATACAATATATCTTCAAGATTTACCGGAATTGTGCCGTCATGTCCCTGGATAACCATGCCCAGCGAATCACCGACCAGGATAAGTTCTGCAGCGGAACGATCCACAATACCCGCCATTGGAAAATCGTACACGGTAATCATTTTAAACTTTTTACCATTCGTCTTGGTTGCAAGAATCTCCGGAATTGTAATTTTTACTTTCGCCATAGTTAGGTCCCTCCTGTTTTTTGATGTTTATCTTTAGACTTCTACTTAAAAACAGCACCAGCCATAGCCGATGATACCATCCTTGCATAGCGGTCAAGATAGCTGCCTTTGATTACATGATCCTGCTTTGCCGGTTGCCAGACCGCTTGCCGGCGGGCCAGTTCCTCCTCTGACACATGCAGGTGAATTTTGCCTTCGGGAATATTGATCTCGATCATATCGCCTTCTTCAATCAGGGCAATCGGGCCGCCTTCCGCAGCTTCCGGTGAAATATGACCAACCGCAGCACCGGCAGTAGCCCCCGAGAAACGGCCGTCCGTGACCAATGCCACTTCCTTGGACAATCCCATCCCCACAATTGCGGCTGTAGCTGTGAGCATTTCCCTCATGCCAGGACCGCCTTTTGGGCCTTCATACCGTACCACAACAACATCACCAGGTTTGATTTGCCCGCCATAGATGGCAGCTACTGCCGGCTCTTCCTGATTAAAGATTCTCGCCGGACCTTTGTGGTGATGCATTTCCGGTACAACTGCCGCACTCTTGCATACCGAGCCTTCCGGTGCCAGATTGCCATATAGCAGCTGCAAGCCGCCCTGGGCTGAGTACGGATTGTCCAGCGGCCGGATTACTGTGTTGTTAATTACTTTGGCATCCCGTACATTCTCCTCGACGGTTTGGCCGGTAACGGTTAACACATCCTTATGCAGTAATCCTTCCCGGCATAACTGCCCCATCAACGCGGTTATACCACCGGCATTATGAACATCAGCCGGATAATGGCCGTTATTGGCCGGTCTGATTTTTACTAAATGGGGAACTTTCTTGGCCAATTCTGCAAAACAATTAATATCAAAATCAAGGTCGGCTGTTTTGGCTAAAGCGGTTAAGTGCAAAATGGTATTTGTTGAACCACCAATAGCCAAATCGACAATAATGGTATTTTCAATGGCTTCTTTCGTTACAATCTGGCGGGGCAGAATCGATTTGTGGTATAGTTCCATAATCTTCATACCGGTTTGCTTAGCCAAAGCCAGCCGTCTGCCGGTTCCGGCCAGACAGGTGGAGCCGGGCAGGCACATACCTAAGGCTTCGGTCAGGAAGTTCATGGTATTGGCTGTTCCCAGCAGATTACAGGCGCCACAGCCAGGCAATGCATCTCTTTCCCTTTTTGACAACTCTTCGCGGGTAATAATCCCTCTGGCAACATCCCCTTGCGCGGCCATCAGGTCGGTATAACCGATTTCCTGACCGTCAACACAGCCTGTGGCCATTGGGCCGCCGCTGATCATGATCGCCGGGATGTTCAGACGGACGGCAGACATCAACAGACCCGGGGTAATCTTATCACAATTAGTAATCAATACCATGGCATCATATTGATGGCCATTAACCATACATTCTACAGAATCGCAAATCAATTCCCGACTGGCCAGAGGGTAATGCATACCGTAGTTTCCCTGGGCAATACCGTCACAAAGACCAATTGTCGGAAACTCTATCGGTGTACCGCCGGCGGCAATAACACCCTCTCTTACGGCTTTGGCGATACTGTCCAAATGCATATGGCCAGGCATTGTTTCATTTTGGGTATTGACAATGGCGACTAACGGCTTATCCAAATCTTCCGGCAAATGTCCCATAGAATAATATAAGGCACGGTGTGTTGCCCGCTCTAATCCCCTTGTGGTAATATGGCTCCTCATAGTAAATTTTCTGCCTCCTCTTGTTAATTGTCTATCTGCAAAAGTGCCACACATAACCCAGCCACCAGACTGGTCTTCTTATCTTGTATAAGCAATTCCTTGAAAACAATGTTTTTACCTTCTGAATTTTTTGACATTACCATTAGGAATCTTGTCATATTAGCCGTCTTATGCCTTTCCAGGGGAGGCACTGCTTAGTAGTCAGCACTAAACAATAGAGGACGGAAAAAGCAAAGAAACCGCGGTTGCCAGACGTTGGCTACCAGCGATTTCTCTTTAAAGAGCAAAACATTTGTATTTTTCAACAGGACATCGTCTTATTATGTAAGGATTCGCATTTTTATCTGCTGACTGCCGGCCTGCTTACCGGGAAAGTCCTTTCATACTGCAAAGCGTGTTTACGACTGAGAAGATTAGCACTTTTGCCAGACTGGCAGTTGTGCTGTCATGATCAAACCGTGGTGATACTTCGGCAATATCAAAGCCGATTACTTTTTCGGAACGAAAAATATGCTTAAGATATTTCAGAACATCTTCGGGATGCAAGCCCAGCGGTTGGGCGGCGCTAACACCAGGGGCAAAGGCTGTCGAAAACACATCAGCACATATAGTTAGATAAATATATTTTGTTGATTTCATGAATACGTCCAGCTTTTCAATTACATTCCAATCACCTTTGCCAATAACCTCTTCCGCCGGTATATGGACCACACCGTATTGGGCGGCTGTTTTAAAAAGTTCCAACGTGTTGCTGAACCGTTGAATCCCTATACACAAGTAATGAAATGGCCAGCCGGAATTGCCGGCCTCTTCGGCAATCTGCCTGAACATCGTACCCGAACTGCTGCCATTAGTAAACGGGCGGAGATCAAAGTGGGCATCAAAATTAATAATGCCGATATCCGGTAGTTGCTCACAAGCAATCATATAATCCCGGTGTCCGCGGTAATGGCCCAAAGCAAGTTCATGGCCGCCTCCCAATATTAAAGGGAAAAAACCGAGCTGACGGATTTGGGTTACAGCCTTTGCCAGAGCAGCCTGACTGTCTTCCAGGCTGTCATTGGTACATGTAATATTGCCGGCATCGAACAGAATAACCTCTTGGGTGAACGTGCAGGGCAGGTTAGCAAGTTCCCGGCGGATAGCGTCAGGCCCCTTCGCAGCCCCTGTCCGGCCAAGATTGCGTCTTACGCCCTCATCACAGCAAAAACCCAGCAGTACAAACCCCAGCTTGCCCTCAAACCGCAAACTACCGGTATTATTCAGGTTCAGTTCACGCATCCACTGATGCCACCTGAAGGCATCATAGTTATCCTTGCTGTCAGTGCGCCCTGTCCACAGACTCATATCTGCAGGCATATACTGGTTATTCATCACTTATCAAGCCTTTCAAATTATCTGCTAAATACTTTTCTGCAATTTGCCTACCATATAGCTTTAAAACCAATGTAACATATTTGCGTCAACCAAACGTCAAACCACCCATCTAGCCACACAGTAATCGGCCTACTCTAAGCAGGTCATCAAGAGGATAACCGTTTTATCTTCAATTTTGCCGGTGCCGTTAACGGCATTACTGTTTATAAAAACAAAAACTCCTGGAACAGTGGCTATCACCCACGGTTCCAGAAGCTTTTATGGTACTGCGCCCTAACGTTACTGCTGCCGCTTTATAAATCCAGCTCATTGTAAGCCGAAAAAAATGATCGGGTATACCACCAGTAAAAACAAGGCCGTAGTCAGGATAAAAGAGGCATTGGCAATATGAATGTTCAAATCATGGATCTTCACCACAATAACCGCACTGATAGCCGTTGGCATGCTGGCTAAGATTAATACCGTATTGATTATTTTAGGATCATCAAATATCGCCCTGGCTATAAGATAGGACACTAGCGGAGTAACGATGAATTTAATTGGGACCAGGTCAACAGTACTTAAATAATACTTCTTGATTGCTGAAAAGTCGATGGAATGGCCTACGGGAATAAGTGCAGTCCAGGCAGCAATATGAACTAGAGGATCAAACAGCTTACCAAGTATAACCGGGCGTGGTATATTGAGATAATATAAGGCAAAACCAATTGCCAAGCCAATTACGGGCAATTGATTCCGATTGAAAAATAGTTTGGAAAAAGATATTTTGTCCAAACTTGCAGCTTGCGCTCGCCTGTGATAATACTGAGCTAAAGGATAGCAGACTAAAAAAATCACTGCCACTTGCAGTAAAACAACCAACTGCGTATAAGCAAAACCTGTTTCACCATACAAAATATAGACACATAATCCGCCTAATGTGCCAATATTAGATAGCATAGCTGATAAAAGATAGCTGCCAGTGTCAAGCATACTGCTATATTTATTTTTGGAAATCAAATAGGCAACCAATCCGGGAATAAGGCAAAGTATCACGCCAAATAACGGTAACCACATCAATTCCCAGCTCAACGGCAAAACCCAAAAACTCAATACCGAAAGAACTGGATAAAGCAGCAACATGTTGTAATTGGCCATACTCGCAAAAAAACTTTCACCAAATATAGGTTTAATGCGCAACAAATACCCGGCAAGCAGCGGAACTAATAAATCCAGAAAAAAATAAGCTAATTTAACTTTAATATCCATAATACCTTCTTATCATTTACAATAAATTGCATATCAATTTTATTTTTCAATATGTTTCCTAGTTTAACATTAAAGTAATCGTTATGCAAAACAATAAAATACCTATTAGTACTTCAAAAGCGATATTTGTCTGCAAGTTTCTAGAAAAAATAACGGTCTAAACCTTGCCTATGTACATAGCAAAAAGCACTCACATAAGTGAGTGCTTTTTCCAATCAGCAACTTCCTAATCTCCCAGGCCATCCAGCCAAGTACCTTCGGCTACCTACGACCGTCCATAGCACCCCATTTATGCGATGCTGTTACAACAAAGCCAGCCGCCAACCAGTCCTCGTATAGCAGTCTCCTAGGCGACGGTATCGTTGTACACTGCGGGCGCCCCCTCCGACGTACTTCCAGTACGACTACGGCGACGTCCTCGCTCCGCCTCGCACCTGGGGCACTCTGAACGGTCTAAACCTTGCCTATGGACATAGCAAAAAGCACTCACATAAGTGAGTGCTTTTTCTAATCAGCAACTTCCTAATCTCCCAGGCCGTTTCCAGTCAAGTACCTTCGGCGTTTGTGGGCTTAACTACTGTGTTCGGTATGGGAACAGGTGGAGCCCCACAGCTATCGTCACTGAATTAAGCAGAGAACCAGGTTATTAGGAGCATCGCGACGCTAGAACCTGCGTGAATCGCTTAGTTCCAAGCGGAGCGCGGAACCTCCTAATTATCGTTGTTCCCTAAAAACTTCACAGAAGAAAGATTTGCGCAATAGTCATCAATTCAATGTTTGCACTTGTGCAAACGAGGGTATAAAGTCAAGTCCTCGGCCTATTAGTACCAGTCCGCTCCATGAATTGCTTCACTTCCACTCCTGGCCTATCAACCTTGTCGTCTACAAGGGGCCTTACTTCTTTCGAATGACAGACCTCATCTTAAG
>JAEWGR010000026.1 GCA_023388195.1 Bacillota bacterium | reverse complement strand
CCCTGGGACACCATCGAAGGTATGGCCTTTAACTGGTTATGGTCCTGGTCTATGTAACCCCCATATCAACCAACATACAAAGCCCCTTCTGTCCGGTCACGGCAGAAGGGGCTTTCTTCTCATAAGTTGAATTGGTAATTAATGGTTGACGTCCAGAGTAGAATGGACTATAATCTGTTTAATTTATAATGCATAAGGGGTGAATGCTCAATGACCAGACTTCCTGAGCGCGTGAAATTGGCCAATTTACCTACTCCTATTCACAAGCTGGAGAGATTATCCCGCCAGTTGGGCGGCCCGGCGATTTATGTGAAACGGGACGACCAAACCGGTACCGAACTTTCCGGCAATAAGGTCAGAAAGCTGGAGTATGTTATCCATGAGGCACTGCAGCAGGGAGCCGACACGCTGATTACCTGTGGCGGTGTGCAGTCCAATCATTGCCGGGCAACCGCTGCCGCCGCGGCCAGGCTCGGGTTAAAAGCCACCCTGGTACTGCGGGGCAGCCCTGACACTACAGCTGCAGGCAATCTGTTGCTGGACCGGCTCCTGGGAGCCGACATCCGGTGGGTAACCGACGCTGAGTACCGGGATCAGCGGAACGAGATTATGCAGAAAATTAAAGCAGAGCTAAGCCAGCAAGGACATACTGCTTACGTCATCCCCGAAGGGGCATCAAGCGGCCTGGGGGCCTTCGGCTATTATTCCGCCCTGGAGGAAATAATCCGGCAGGAGCAGGAACAACAGATTATTTTTGATGCCATTGTCGTAGCCGTCGGCTCCGGCGGAACCTATGCCGGGCTGTTGCTGGCCAAGGAAATGCTGCAAACAGCGCATACGCTTATCGGGTTTAATGTCTGCAATGACGCTGCCCACTTCAGAAACGAAATAGAACAGATCCTGCAGGCCAGCAATGCGTATCTGGCTTCTCCCGTTCCCTACAACGCTAAGAATACGCACATTATAGACGGGTATGTTGGACGCGGCTATGCCCTGGGGCGACCGGAGGAGCGCCAGTTTATTTATGAATTAGCCAAACTGGAAGGAATCCTCCTGGACCCGGTGTACACAGGCAAGGCGTTTTATGGACTGGTGCAGGAGATTAAAAAAGGACATTGCCGGGAACTGCATAACATCCTGTTTATCCATACAGGCGGTTTATTTGGCCTGTTTCCGCAGGGTAATGAATTTGAACTGGGCTGATCCATACCGGCAGATCTGGTAAGTTAGGTATGATCATCTTTTTACTTCATACTAACTTTTATAACAGTATGGAGTTTTTTTATTGTACAGACGGTAAATGTGCGTACTTCAAATTATATCAACAAAAGGTTATAATAGGGCCAGCAGGAAGCAAATCCCATTTATACGAGGAGTGATGACTTTGGGCAAACATATTCTTGTTCTCACAGGCAGTCCCAGAAAAGGCGGCAACAGTGACATGCTCGCCGATGCGTTCATTAAAGGAGCCCAGGCAGCCGGGCATGACGCAGTCAAATTTGCAACCGCAGACAAAAAAATTGGTGGCTGCCGGGCCTGCGAGACCTGTTGGAGTAAAAACACTGCCTGTTCGATTCAGGACGATTTTACCGAACTGGAGCCGTTGCTGGAAAACGCCGACATCCTGGTGTTCGCAACCCCGCTGTATTGGTTTGGGATATCGTCCCACTTGAAGGCGGCGATTGATAAGTTTTATGCCTATGCCGTGCCAGGGTGTAAGCGGCCGCTGAAGATCAAAGAAAGCCTGCTGTTGATCTGCGGCGCTGATGAAGACCTCAGCATATTTACCGGTGCCACGGAAACCTATAAAGGCATTGTTGATTATATGAAATGGCAGGATAAGGGTATACTGGCAGTTCCCAAGGTATCTGCCAAAGGTGACATTATCCATACCGATGCCCTCAACCAGGCGGAAAAACTGGGAGCAGGGCTCTAATCACGCCAGTGCCACCCTGAGGCCCCGGCCTTATTCCACTCTGATATTATCTGCGTTTAGCTATGACAAAGCCTCCGCCAGGGACTGTCCGGGTCCATAAGCGGAGGCCTGTCCTTGCTTTATTTATATGGCCTGAGCGGATCGTAAGACAATAGATCCTTGGTGACAGCTTATTCTGCCGGAGAAGCAGCGCCAGCCGCCTTGTTCCTGGTATATAAAAATAATCCGGCCAGCAATACCAAAACCAACAGTAAGGCGGCAACCGTCAGAGCCACAATGCCGCCCCAGCCATACTCGCCCAGAAACCTCCCGCCCCAGGCGCCAATCACACTGGCCCCGGTATAGTGAAAAAGCAAATACAAGGAGGACGCAGCCGCCTTGTCGCTGCCGGCACACTGCCCAACCCAGCTGCTGACCACAGAATAACAGCCGAAAAAGCCAAATGTAAAGACAGCTATACCACCGATTTTCAGCAGCAGGCCATCGCCCACCGAAATCAGACTGCCTGTTGCCATAATGCAAACAGCCAGTAATAATACCCTCGGTCTGCCGGCAGTAATGGCGAGACGTCCCAGCCAGGTTGAGCTAAAAGTTCCGACCAGATAGATAACGAAAACCAGACCGACAACTGTATGACTCAGGTTATATGGCGGCGCCATTAAGGGATAGCCAATATAATTGTAGACAGTAACAAAACTGCCCATTACCAAAAAACCAATCAGATTAAGCAGCAGCAACGGCGGCTTGGTGACCGTAGCCCATATTACACCAAGAATCGCTGACACGGGTCTGGGCCGGGGGGAAAAATTGCGGGAAGCAGGCAATTTAAACCAAAACCACAACCCAGCCGCCAAACTGATAAAGCCAATCGTCAGCATCGCACTCTGCCAGGAAAAGAAATCAGTCACAGCGCCGACAACCATCCGGCCAGTCAACCCGCCGACAGAATTGCCGCTGATATAGATACCCATAACCAGGCCACTGGTGGCAGGATCAAACTCCTCCGCAATATACGCCATGGCTATAGCCGGAAACCCGGCGACCATAATTCCCTGTATGGCCCGCAGCACCAGCAGCCAGGTAAAACTGGTGCTAAAGCCGATAAGGACCTGCAGCACGGCGGTGGCCAGCAGGGAGCTGCCCATGATTACCTTGCGCCCTCTGGCGTCAGAAAGCCAGGAGGCAACAAGCATAAAAGCAGCCATACAGCCTGTTGCCAGCGAAACAGACAGACTGGCGACTGCCGGGCTAACCTGAAACTGTTCAGAAAACAGCGGAATAAGCGGCTGTGTACTATAAAGGCAAGCAAAAGTCACAAAGCTGCCTAAAAAGAGGGATGAAATGGTTGGCCACAGAATTTGATGTTTGCCTTGAATAAACTGCATAGTATGCTCTCTCCCCAACAGGTACTGAACTTCTTCTCTTATTAATATAACCGTCATAATTGCCTATGTCCAATGCATGATTTTAATAGAATTGATGCATTTTAGATCATAGTACCCAATCAGTTGACGCTGCCCGGGAAGCGGGTTATGATAATCCATATATAACCAATAGGCTGTTGGCAAAGGTGGTTTAGCATTTATGGAATGGCATCAACTGGAATACTTTCTGACTGTTGCGCAGCTGCAGCACTTCACCCAGGCCGCCGGTCAGCTTTCCCTCTCCCAGCCGGCATTAAGCCGCTCTATCGCCAGGCTGGAAGAAGAACTGGGGGTTCCTTTATTCGAGCGGCGGGGCAAATATATTATGTTGAACCAGTTTGGCGAAATCTTTTTAAGACACATTAACCGGGCCATGCAGGAAGTCCGCGACGCCAAAAAGGAAATCGAAAATATTATTGACCCGGACCACGGAACGGTTTCGCTGGCCTTTTTACACTCCCAGGGCGCACATATTGTTCCTGATCTCCTTGGCCGGTTCCGTGCCTTATATCCAAATATCCAGTTCAAACTCTACCAGAACCCTTCCCACCTATTGCTGGAGCAACTGGAAGCCGGCGAAATCGACTTATGCCTGTCCACGCCGCCGGTAAACAGGAAAGACGCCGAATGGGTACCTTTATATACGGAAGAGCTATTTGTTGTTGTGCCTGCCAACCACCGGCTCGCCGGGCGAGAAAGCATCACCCTGGCCGAAATCGCCGCTGAACCCATTATCACCCTGAAGAGTAACTTTAGCCTGCGGATTTTAACAGATCAGCTATTCCGGGAGGCACAGTTAACCCCGAATATAACATTTGAAGGGGAAGAGATTCCCACTGTCGCCGGCCTGGTGGAAACCAGACTGGGCGTGGCCGTTATTCCCCGCCTGCCCGGTCTCAGCAACAGCCGGCTGGCCTTTTTGCCGATCTCTTCACCGGCCTGCTACCGGACAATCAGCTTAGCCTGGATTAAGGGCAGATATGCCTCCCCGGCCACCCTGAGGTTCCGCGATTTTGTGCTTAATTCATTTCCGGAAACCCGGGATGCCGTTAAAAAAGCAACTAAAAAACACGATCAATGACCGTGCTTAAAACTTCTCAGCCAAACGGATCTAAACTATCGTCCCGTACAGGCAACAGCTAAAATAGGTACCGCACCAGGAGCCAGGTCAGGCCTTCCAGACCCTTGTTGCCGCCAGGCCTGTGATTCGGGCCAGTTGACAGATTCTACTGCCCTCAACCGCTTTCATGGCCCGCAGAATTGTGTCCTGTTTTTCTCTGGTCTGCCGGGCGATTTGTCCGGGCTCCATACCGAATTGCAGCCTGATCAGGCTGCGGAGATCTTCGTCACTCACGCTGACTTTGCAGTCACCCAGCTCAAGACAGCTATCACTGTTGGCAGCGCCTGAAAACTGCACAAATTGCGCGATCGCGTCTGCGGTGTTGTCGGCAAACATACCCAAGGCATAATCCCTGTCCCCCTATTTGTTAAAACTATCTCAATATTTTGCCAAATCATGGAAGGTCTTTTGGCATAAGTGTTGAACAGAGAAAATAGAGTTTAGGAAATGGGCATTAAAGGAGGATGATTATGGAACTACAGGCACCGGCCAAACAACGGTTATATTTCTTAGATAATCTAAAGGCCTTTATCATTTTGCTTATGGTTGTGTTTCATGTTGGGATGGGCTACACTACCTGGGATCTTGCGTGGTGGACTGTCAATGATACGCAAAAGCATCCCTTCTTTGATTTATTCGTCTTAGAGACGGACGTCTACATTATGCCTGTCATGTTTATGATTGCCGGGTATTTCGCACCCTTGATTCTTATAAAAAAAGGGGCTGCCGGCTTTTGGAAGGACAAATGGA
>JAEWGR010000133.1 GCA_023388195.1 Bacillota bacterium | reverse complement strand
TTGACCCCCTGATGGAATCAGTGGCCCGTATTTTTGGCAGCAAGGCAATTGGTGTTATTTTGACCGGTATGGGGCATGACGGAGCTAAAGGCATCCAGGCGATCAAGCGCCAGAATGGTCATACTATCGCGGAAGATCAATCAACAGCCGTAGTATTTGGCATGCCAAAGTCGGCGATTGAAATGGGCGTAGTTGACAAAATAGCGCCTATAACAGGTATAACCGCTGAAATTCTTAAAGCTTTGACCAAGTAATTTAACCATAAAGATATACGGGGGTGTAACAGATGGACATCAGTCAATATATGGGGATGTTTCTAGAAGAGTCGCGTGAGCACCTGCAGACACTAAATAATTGCTTGCTTGATCTGGAAAACGATCCGGGAAGTTTGGCGGTGCTTGATGAAATTTTTAGAAGTGCCCATACCATAAAAGGCATGTCTGCCACTATGGGCTTTACCACAATCGCTGAACTTACACATGAGATGGAGAATGTGCTTGACTTGCTGCGCAAAGGAACAGTACCGGCCAATGACGATGTGACTGATACGCTATTTAAATGCGTAGACACACTGGAACAGCTTGTCGAGAATGTTGCTTCAAACTCCGATAAGTCTATTGAAATCAAACCACTTATTGCTAAGCTGGCTGCGATAGCCAGAGGCGATTTTTCCGCCGCCGCCAAAAAACAGGCAGCCCCGGCTGTGAATGCACTATCAGAAGCAGAGGCCGTATCAGCAGATCCTATAAAATTTGATGATACAGAGATCAATGTTGTTAAGGCAGCAAAAAAGCAGGGCATGGAGTGTTATGATGTTCATGTAGAACTGCGGGAAGGCTGTCTGCTTAAATCGGCCAGGGCGTATATGGTCATGAATGCCTTAGAAGAACTTGGTGAAGTGATTAAAAGCATTCCGGCGGTTGAAGATTTGGAAAGAGAGAACTTTGACTATAGCTTTCAGGTTGTTATTGTAACCGGGGTGGAGGCTGAAAGAATTGAAACTGCCGTAACCAGTATTTCTGAGGTTGAGAAGGTTAGTATTGCTTCATCGGTTATTGGCGCTAACCTGGAAAAGACGAAGAATGCTGTTTCAGAACCGGAGAGTATAGTAACAAGCAAAAATGAAAAAAAATTGGCTAAAGACGCTAAAGACGCTAAAGACCGGGTAGAAAAACCGGCAGCTAATGATGCCAGCCTTACTGTGGCTGATAAGAAACTCAAAAGCGGCCAATCTGTCCGGGTGGATATTGATAAGCTCGATAGTTTGCTCAATCTGGTAGGTGAGCTGGTTATTAATAAAACCAGGCTTGAGCAAATCGGCATAACCCATCGTCTGGCCGAACTGGTTGAGACCATTGAACAAATGGACAGAGTGACAACCGACCTGCAAGCAGTAGTTATGAAAGTCAGAATGGTTCCGGTTGGTCAGGTTTTCAACCGTTTTCCGCGGATGGTGCGGGATTTGTCGCGTGAACTGAACAAAGAGGTTAATCTCATCATACAAGGGGAAGAAACAGAACTGGACCGTACCGTCATTGATGAAATCGGTGATCCTTTGGTTCATCTGTTACGCAATTCGATTGATCATGGCATTGAGCAGCCTGCTGACCGGCAGACTAAAGGCAAGAACCCTGTTGGTGAAATCAGGCTGATTGCCCGGCACGAAGGTAATAATGTTATTATTATGGTCGAGGATGATGGTAAAGGCATTAATGCTGATATTATCAAACAGAAAGCACTAGAAAAGAATCTTATCACCCAGGCGGAAGCCGACAAAATGGAACAGTCAGACGCAATCAGGCTGGTATTTTTGCCAGGGTTCTCCACCGCTGATACCGTTACCGATGTCTCGGGACGGGGTGTAGGGATGGATGCCGTTAAAACCAAAATCGAATCATTAGGCGGCATGGTGGATGTTGAGACTAAGATTAATGAAGGCAGTAAATTTAAGATTCGGCTGCCATTGACGTTGGCTATTATTCAGGCCTTGCTGGTTAAGGTGTGTGATGAAATTTACGCGATTCCGCTTGGCTCCATTGACAGCACGATTAACATCACGCCGGAAAACATAAAAACAATTCAGAGCCAGGAGGTTATTCTGCTCAGAGGCCAGATTATTCCGATTGTGCGGCTGTCAAATGTCCTTAACTCGCCTGATAGCTGCACCCATAATCAGGATGAATTATTTGTTGTTATTGTCCATATGGGCGAAAATCGTGCCGGAATTATTGTCGATACACTCATTGGCCAACAGGAAATAGTTATTAAATCGATGGGGAAATTGCTGGCTGGCATTAAAGTGATTGCCGGTGCTACTATTTTAGGTAATGGCCAAGTAGCGCTTATCCTGGATGTTGGGGCTTTAAAGCAATAGGGGAGGGAAAAAAGATGTCTGAAGTAACCTATTCCGGAACTGAGGTACAACTGGTTGTATTTAAACTAGGGCGCGAAGAGTATGGCGTCAGCATTCTGCAAGTTCAGGAAATCAAGCGGATGACCGATATAACCCGGGTGCCCCATTCACCTGAGTACATAAAAGGTGTAATTAATTTGCGCGGCAGTGTATTGCCGGTTATTGACCTCAAGAAAAGGTTAAATCTGCCGCCTATGGAATACACCGATGATACCCGCATTATTATTGTAAAAGTTGAGGATATCATCATTGGCATGATTGTCGATGCCGTATCAGAAGTGACAACGATTGATCAAATGAGTATTGAACCGCCGCAAGCAGTAGTAGGCGGGATTGCTGCCGATTATTTAAACGGTGTAGGCAAAATGGAAGACCGGCTGCTAATATTGTTGAATGTTGAGGCAATTATCGGAATCGGCCAGGAAGTTAAAGCTGGTTAATAATTAGTTACTGATGTTAAAGGGGTGGAGAGATTGTCTGAAGATATACTGAAACTTTCACCATTGCAGTTAGATGCACTGCGGGAGATTGGCAATGTTGGCGCCGGCAATGCAGCAACAGCCTTATCGCAGCTCATTAATCAAAAAATTGACATGACAGTGCCTGAGGTATCAATCCTGCCTTTGGGTGAAGTGCCTGAGGTTGTAGGTGGCCCTGACGCAATGGTTGCCGGTGTTTACCTGCGGGTTTTTGGCCCGGCGCCCGGAAGTATTTTATTTCTCCTTCCCCGCGAAAGCGCGTTTTATCTGGTTGATATGCTGATGGGCCGCAACCAGGGTGAGACTCAGCTGCTTAATTCTATGGATGAATCGGCTTTAATGGAAATCGGCAATATTTTGGCAGGTGCCTATCTGAATGCGTTGTCCTATTTTACTAAACTGACGTTACTGCCTTCCATTCCGGCGTTAGCCATTGATATGGCCGGCGCTATCTTAAGCGTCATTTTGATTCAGCTGGGACAAATGGGTGATCATGCATTAGTCATAGAAACTGAATTTACTACCGATAATGATGGCGTAAAAGGTCACTTTTTCCTTATTCCTGACCCAGGCTCCCTCAATACAATCTTGACGGCAATCGGGGTGAAGGAATAATGGCTGAACTAATAAAAGTTGGCATGGCTGATTATAAGGTTGGGCGAAACCCTGACAGTTTAATCAGTTATGGCTTAGGTTCCTGTGTGGGGATTGCTTTATTTGATTCTACTGCCAAGGTTGGTGGGTTGGCACATATTATGCTGCCTGACAGCACGCAAGCCCGTTCGGCTGATAACCTGGCCAAATTTGCCGACACAGCATTGCCGGTAATGCTCAATGAAATCATTAAACTGGGCGGCCTCAAATCACGCATTATCGCCAAGATTGCCGGCGGTTCCCAAATGTTTACCTTTACTAATACTACCGATATTATGAGGGTCGGCGAACGAAATGCCGATGCTGTACGGGCCGTGCTGAAAAAGCTGGAAATCAGGGTAATTGCCGAAGACACTGGAGGAAACTATGGCCGTACTGTCGAATTAAAGTTGGACACCGGTATTTTTAGGGTTAAAACAATTGACAAAGGTGAAAAACAATTATAGTTTTGGAGGAAGGACTATGCCGCTAAATATACGGATTGGCTTATATCTGGCGCTGATGGCCGGTACTTTAACCATATTGGTTGGTGCTATGAGTGGTGTTACGCCAGTTGTTATTTTATACCGGACATTAGTATCTGTAGTCCTTTTTGCCGTATTAGGATATATATCGGCTCAATTTGCCGAACGTTACTTCCGGGATAAACTCAATGAAACAGGAACTAAAGGCAACAACGTGGATGCAGTAAGTCCTGAAGAATATGGGGACAATATACCGGCGCCTGAATTTAAGCCCCTGAATCCTGAACATTTTGAAAATATTACACTAACGCAAAAGTAGGATGGAGAGGTAAGCGCTAATGCCAGGTCATGACGCTGAACAGAAGGCTGCCAGCATACTTAAGCTTTGGCGGGACTATCATGCTAACCGGAATCCGGAGAGCCGGGAAAAGCTTATTGAGAATTATCTGCCACTGGTCAAACTGGTGGCGGGGCGGGTCGCAGTCAGTTTGCCCCAGCATGTAGACAAGGATGATTTAATTAGCAACGGATTTTTTGGACTTATGGAATCGATTGAGCGTTTTGATCCTGACCGGGGTGTTAAATTCGAGACCTATGCCGTAGTCCGGGTCCGGGGGGCTATTTTGGATTCACTTCGGGCCCAGGACTGGATACCGGCAACAATACGGCAAAAAGCCAGGCAATATGAGCAAACTGTGGCGAAAATGGAACATGTACTTGGCCGTTCTGCCCAGGATGAGGAAATTGCCGGGGCCATGAAAATTTCCCTTAGTGAACTCTATACGCTCATCAATCATTTAAATATAAGCACACTGATACCATTGGAAGAATTTGCTAGAACAGAGACAGCTTCTCAGCACATCCCCAATCCTTCCCAACAGCTTGAGGAAGAGGAAGTGCGGGTTATGCTGGCTAAAAGTATAGATAAACTACCGGAAAAAGAACGTTTGGTTGTCAGTCTGTATTATTATAACGGTCTGACCTTAAAAGAAATCAGCCTAATCTTAAAATTATCTGAGGCGCGTATCTCGCAGCTTCATACCAAAGCTATTTTCAGGTTGCGCGGCGCTCTATCAAGATTAAAGGCAAGCCTTTTGTGAGCTAAATGGTATAGCAGATAACAGTAATTCAGATGGGGGGGTATGTATGAGTTCAGATGAGCACTTTTTAGAGCAGCTAGAGGATAACCTAAGTTCACTTGACGGATATTTTAATATTACGGAAGATGAGCAGGGGGTTCATTTATCTGTTTATCCCCCGCAGGGTGCAGGTCAGCCGGTAAAAGTTCCCCAAATTGTTGAAAATTTTATAAGGCGCGGGATTAGTAAAATTGACAACGCTTTGCTGATACGTGTTGTCAAAGAAGCTTTGGGGACACCTGTAAGGATTGCCGACAAACCGGTTGAAGTAGAAGCTGATATACAAATTATGGTAGCCCGTGATCGCATGGAAGCCCAGTTACAGGTAAACCTGCCCAAAGGGTGCCGGCCGGTGACTATTGACGATATTATGAACAAGATTAAGCATAGCGGCATTGTTTATGGCATCGATACGGAGGCTATCGAAACAGCCTTGGCCCGTCCTGGCAGTACGGTAGTATGTGCTAAAGGGTTGCGGCCTGCTGACGGCAATAATGCCTACATTACATACCATGTAGACATGGAAAGCAAAGGCCGGCCTGTTGAGCTGGAAGATGGGCGGGTGGATTTTAAAAACCTTAATATGTTTACTACTGTGCCCAAAGATGAGCTGCTGGCAGAAAAAATTCCGCCTACACCCGGGATAGCAGGGATGGACATTTTAGGGAATGAAGTTCCGGCTAAACCGGGCCGGGACGTGCTGTTGCCAATCGGAAAGAACGTATATGCCGTCGATGGTTTGAAAGTATATGCCGGTCAAGCCGGTCAGCTTGTTGTCATCAATAACAAAGTAAGTGTGGTACCGGTTATTGAGGTTAAAGGTGATGTTGATTTATCGACAGGCAATATTGAATTTATCGGCAATGTTATCATCCAGGGATCGGTACAAACCGGGTTTACTGTTAAGGCTGAAGGCAATGTTGAGATTGCCGGCAATGTCAGCGGCGGTATTATAGAAGGAAAAAATATTATTGTCCGCATGGGCATTCAGGGCATGCACCGGGGCTATATAAAAGCGGCTGAAAATGTTGTTGCCAAGTATATTGAGAATGCCATAGTAGCAGCAGGCAAAGATGTTATTGTCAGCGATGTTGTCTTACATAGCAAGGTAAGTGCCGCTAAGCGGGTAATCGTTGAAGAACGCCGGGGTCTGATTGTTGGCGGGCAGATATCGGCCGGTGAAGAAATCAGGGCAAAAACTGTAGGCACTGTTTCTGCCACCAATACAGATATTGAGGTCGGTGTAAATCCGCAAATGCGGGAAGAATATCAACAGCTCCGCAAAGAAGTCAGAAAAGTCGAATTTAATCTGGAACAAACACAAAAGGCCCTTTCTATTCTGAAAGCCATGAATCAGAATACACTGCCGCCGGATAAACGGGAAATGCTGCTGAAGCTCACTAAAGCTCAATTTCATTTAATTGGGCAAATGGAAACCATGCGCAATCGAACGGCGGAGATCGAGCTTGTATTCGAAGAAATGCGCTACGGGCACGTAAAAGTTGCCGATACGGTTTATCCGGGTGTAAAACTGGTTGTTGGCACATTGGTAAAACCGATACGGGATTCAGTTAAATTTGCTACTTTTTATGCCGAAGACGGTGAAATAAAAACAGGTCCCTATAAGTAGCACAAATCTACCAATCAAAGTAAATTTATGGTTGGATGGTGACGGCAGTGAGCATTAGGTCGATTGATATGCAGGTACTTGTCCCAAGAGCAACAGAGGTGCAAAAACAACAAAATACAATGGTTCAACAAGGCACGTTACAACAGCAGCAGATTGCTGAACAAATGCAAAAAACGGCAGAAATCAGGCAACATCAGGTTCAGGATATAGAAAAAAGCCAGAGTGGCAGAGTGAACCGGGATGAGGCAAAGGAGGAACGTTCCTCTCATCATCCACGCAAAGATTTGGCTGCTAATCAACTGGAAACAGATGAAGATGAAAATTCGATTAGTGGCCAAGATCCTGTTCTTGGCCATATTATTGACATAAAAACGTAACGGAGAGGTGCTATTTTGCTTACTGGTGTGATTATTTCCCTGCTTTCCCTGCTGCTTTTAGCTTTCTTTCTGATATATAAAAAGCAAATGATCGCCAAAATATTTACCCTTAACATATCTGCTTATGCCAATGAGTTCTCTCAGCAAATCGAGCAAACTGCCGATGTAGCCGTTAAGCGGCTGGAGGGGGAGGCGATGCAGCTTGAATTGTTATTGGATGAAGCCGAGGCCCGAATCGCCACGCTTAGCAAGCAGGTGGAAGAAGCCAATAAAATTATTCAGCAATTAAGCGAACTGGACAGGAAACAGACCCCGGTACCGGAGCCGGGTCAGAGCATTATGCCCTCTGCCGGCAATCATAATGATATAACGATGGCTGCTGAGCAGCCTGAGAGCGTCAGGGCTTTTACCACCACCGTTACAGTCGACAGCAAACCGATGCTCAGTGAGCCGGTGCATCATGAACGGCACCGGATTATTATTGCCATGGCCGATCAGGGGTACAATGTAACCGAGATTGCCAAGGCCACCGGTATTGGCAAAGGCGAAATCATGCTGCTGCTGCAATTGCATAAAAAATAAGCATTATGCGCAATATATTGTTGATTTTTTGGAATATATGACTTGTTATTGGGAATTAGATATGCTATACTAATTTTTGGTGTTATCACACACGCAATCTAATTTTGCTACTGTGCCAAATTTGGTGAAAGCAAAAAATGCGGATTGCGGCGGTAAATTAACAGGAGGTGTAAGTTATGTCAGTAATTTCTATGAAACAACTTTTGGAAGCAGGTGTTCATTTCGGACATCAGACCAGAAGATGGAACCCGAAAATGGCCCCGTACATATTTACGGAGCGTAATGGTATTTACATTATTGACCTGCAAAAAACAGTAAAAAAGGTAGAGGAAGCGTATAATTTCGTACGCGATCTGGCTGCCCAGGGACAAACCATGCTGTTTGTAGGTACTAAGAAACAAGCGCAGGAAGCGGTAAAAGACGAGGCTATCAGATGTGACATGTTTTATGTTAACGAAAGATGGCTTGGTGGCATGCTGACCAATTTCCAGACTATTCAAAAACGCATCAACAGACTGCGTGAACTTGAAGATATGGAAGCAAAAGGTATGTTCGAAGTGTTGCCCAAGAAAGAAGTTATTACGTTACGTCATGAGATGGAGCGGTTGCAGAAATTTCTTGGTGGCATAAAAAACATGCACAAACTTCCCGGTGCCCTCTTTATTATTGATCCCCGGAAAGAACGGATCGCTGTGGCAGAAGCCCGCAATCTGGGAATCCCTATCGTTGGTATTGTTGATACTAATTGTGACCCTGATGAAATTGACTATGTTATTCCAGGCAATGATGATGCCATCCGGGCTGTCAAGCTACTTACCGCAAAAGTTGCCGATGCCATATTAGAAGGCCGTCAAGGCGAGCAGATGGCAGAGTAATTATTATTTGCAGATTAAAGGTAAGGGGATTTGCCCTCTTACCTTTAATAATCGTTAGGAGGATTAAAATGATAACGGCAGAAATGGTTAAAGAATTACGGGAACGGACCGGCGCCGGTATGATGGACTGTAAAAAAGCGCTGACTGAAACAAATGGTGATATGGAAAAAGCGGTTGATTTTTTGCGTGAAAAAGGATTAGCTGCTGCTGCCAAAAAAGCAAGCAGGATTGCATCCGAAGGTCTTGTGGAAGCTTACATACATGGAGCCGGACGCATTGGTGTTTTGCTTGAAGTTAACTGTGAGACAGACTTTGTGGCTAAGACTGATGGCTTTAAAGGATTAGTACGGGATATTGCGATGCAAATAGCGGCTGCTAATCCTACCTATGTCACCCGTCAGGAAGTTCCGGAAGAGATACTCAACCATGAACGGGAAATCCTGCGGGCTCAGGCTCTTAACGAGGGTAAGCCGGCAAATATTGTTGAAAAAATGATTGAAGGCCGTTTGGAGAAATTCTATAAAGATTCCTGCTTGCTGGACCAGCCTTTTATCAAGGACCCGGACAAAACGATAACTCAGCTGATCACTGCCAGCGTGGCTAAAATCGGCGAAAACATCTCGGTACGCCGTTTCACCAGGTATCACCTGGGTGAGGGGATTGAGAAGAAAGCCAACGATTTTGCGGCGGAAGTAATGGCTGCAGTTAAGCAATAAGAGAACACTTAGTGTTCTCTTTTTTCTAAACCTATCAGATACAGAAAACTGACTGTAGCATTCCGAGACATCTTTTGTAGAGAACTAAATTTTCTAACAAAAGAAAAAAATATTGTTCCAAATAAAGGATTTATTCTCTATTTGTAGAAATGTAATTAAAGGAGGTTCCTCTATTGGTCGCAGGTAAATATAAACGCGTTGTCTTAAAGTTAAGTGGTGAGGCCCTGGCCGGGAATCAAGGCTATGGAGTGGATCCGGTTGTAGTTGATACTATCGCCAAAGAGATTAAGGAAGTTAAAGCAAATAATTTAGATGTAGCTATTGTTGTTGGCGGTGGGAATATCTGGCGTGGTCTGGCCGGTAGTGCCAAAGGCATGGACCGGGCTACTGCCGATTACATGGGAATGCTGGCTACCGTTATGAATGCGCTGGCTCTGCAGGATGCACTTGAAAATTGTGGTGTAGATTCCAGAGTACAAAGCGCTATTAACATGCAACAGGTGGCAGAACCATATATCCGGCGCCGGGCAATACGCCATATGGAAAAAGGACGCGTAGTTATTTTTGCTGCCGGTACGGGCAATCCTTATTTTTCTACAGATACTACTGCTGCCCTTAGAGCGGCGGAAATTGAAGCAGATGTTATTTTAATGGCAAAAAAGAATGCTGACGGGGTTTATGATTCAGATCCCCGCCATAATCCTAATGCCAAGAAGTTTAAAGAACTTGAATATATTGAAGTGCTGCAGCGCGGGTTAGGTGTTATGGACTCGACGGCCACATCGCTCTGTATGGATAACAAAATACCGATTGTAGTATTTAGTATTGATGAGCCTGGCAATATATTAACAGCGGCATTAGGCAAAGATATTGGAACTATCGTTGGGGGAGAAAAGAAATGATAGTCAAAGAGATTTATGCTGCCCATGAAGATAAAATGAAAAAAGCGTTAGAGAATCTGCGGCGGGAATATGGTAGTCTGCGGGCCGGGAGAGCAACCCCGTCCCTGTTGGAAAAGGTACTTGTTGATTATTATGGTACACCGACACCGGTAAACCAGGTAGCCAATATCTCGGTGCCTGAACCCCGCATGATCATTATTCAGCCATGGGAAAAAACGATGATTAATGCTATTGATAAGGCGATTCAAAAATCAGATCTGGGTTTGATGCCTAATAGTGACGGTGTTGTTATCAGGTTGTCCATCCCTCAGCTTACACAGGAACGGCGGGCAGAGATCGTTAAGGTGATTCATAAAAAAGCGGAAGAAGCCCGGGTCGCTGTTCGTAATCTCCGGCGTGATGCGAATGAAAGTGTAAAAAAGACCGAAAAAGATAAGATCGTGTCGGAAGATGAAGCCAAAAAGGCTCAAGATGATATCCAGAAGCTGACAGATAAATATATTAAAGAAATCGACTTGATTATGTCAGCGAAAGAAAAAGAAATAATGGAAGTGTAACAGCGTGGATACAGTTGCGCAACCGCTAAGTAAGGTTATCCATAAACTGGAGAAAGCGAATCTCCTCTACACCGTTACTGTTACTAAGCCGGCACGTATGATGTTCCCGTTGCAAGATGATTTTTTCGTTATCAGGCAGCAATTGGATGATGCCGGTGTTTATAAGTTAACGGTTGCCGCAAAGATGGGAAAGGAGGTGTTTTAAAGAAATGGCCTACAAAATTACAGACGACTGTGTTGCATGTGGTTCCTGTGCTGCAACTTGTCCGGTTGAAGCCATCAAAGAGGGTGAGCCGGTTTACACCATCACTGATGAATGTGTTGAGTGTGGCGCTTGTGCAGCAGTTTGCCCAACTGGTGCAATTATAGCTCCGGAGTAATTTAAATCCCCCTCGCAAGAGGGGGTTTAAATTTGGTATTTGTTGGCTAAATTTAATGGATTTCGGGGATAATTCTCATATTGAATACAGTTAACAGTTTGGCGGAGGGGCTTAGCGTGTGGAAGAAATGGTTTAGTCGGAGCGAGCCCGGGGAATTGAATAATTATGATAAGATTAATCATGAAAAACTCCCCCGGCATATAGCAATTATTATGGATGGCAACGGACGATGGGCCCAGAGAAAAGGACTTCCCCGTGCGTTGGGACACAAAGCTGGGGCTGAAACGTTGCGGGGCATCGTAAAGGCCGCTTCTGAAATGAAGATACAGGTTCTTACAGCCTATGCGTTTTCTACGGAAAACTGGCGCCGGCCGGCTGATGAAGTGCAGCTGCTTATGAGTCTGCTGGCAGATTATCTTGATAATGAAATTAATGAACTTCACCAGAATAATGTGCAGATTCGTTTTATCGGCAGAATTGATGAACTGGCTCCAAGCCTGCAGAAGAAGATCGAAAAAGCTCAGGCGCATACTGCTCATAATACCGGCTTAATTTTAAATCTTGCCGTAAACTACGGCGGCCGGGCTGAGCTCTTGCGTGCTGTTAAAATAATTGCTGAAAAAGCAGTACATAAAGAACTGGAACCACAGGATATCAACGATTCAATTATTGAAGAAAATTTATACACGGCAGGCCTGCCGGCACCGGATTTATTAATCAGGCCCAGCGGTGATTATCGTATTAGCAATTTTTTATTATGGCAAATGGCGTACACTGAATTTTGGTTTACTGATATTAACTGGCCGGACTTCAAACCAGTTCACTTAGTACAGGCTGTATATGAGTTTCAGCAGCGGGAACGCCGGTTTGGCGGCATTAAAAATACAAAAAAACGGTAGGTGCCTACATTGCTTGCTAAGCGAATTGTAACAGCAGTTATTGGAATACCGGTAGCTGTATATATTATTAATTATGGGACATGGGTATTTGCTGCTGCTGTAGCAGTACTGGCACTGGTTGCCTGGCATGAATTTTTTAGAATGATGGCGGTTAAAAATATAAAGATTCACTATCCTACCGGGTTTATGGGCGTGATATTAGTGTTAGGCTGTGCCTGGCTTGGCAATGCCCAGGAAACCAGTATGGTGATTTTGCTGCTTGTTTTAGCATCAATGGTCAAAACCGTATTATGCCATAAAAATTTTGGGCTTATTGAAGCGGCAGTTACCGTGCTGGGGACTTTGTATGTAAGCTTGCCGTTTTCACATTTGCTGTTGCTGCGGTTTACTGAGGCCAATCAATACATACCTACCGCTTTAGGCAGCTTAGCGGCAGGAGCAGCTTATCTATGGTTAGCCTTTGTCGGGACATGGGCCAGTGATACACTGGCTTATTTTGTCGGTTCTACCCTGGGGCGCCATAAGTTATGCCCGGCGATCAGCCCGGGGAAAACCTATGAAGGGGCAGCCGGGGGCTTAATTGGCAGTACCTTGGGTGTAACCGCCATGGGTATGTTGTTTGGCCTGCCGGTTATGCACACTTTGATATTAGGTTTACTTGTCGGCATTGTTGCCCCTTTAGGTGACCTTACGGAATCTGCCCTGAAACGTTTTGCCGGCGTTAAGGATTCGGGCAGTCTTTTACCAGGCCATGGGGGTGTGCTTGACCGTTTTGATGCCGTTATGTTTGCCACACCGGTAGTATATTATTATGTTAAGGTTTTTATTATCGTTTAGAATCTTAGACAGGAGATCGTCTTTATGCAACATATCGCCGTTTTAGGAAGTACCGGATCAATAGGAACTCAGACACTGGATGTTATTGCCGCTAATCCGGATAAATATAAAGTTTCAGTATTGGCTGCTTATAAAAGTGATAAGTTGCTGGCCGAGCAAATAGAATATTTTAAACCTGATTTGGCGGTTTTGATTGATAAGCAGGCTGCCGACCGGCTGATTGCCGGTTATCGCGGGCCAACTACCATTTTAACCGGTGAAGAGGGGTTGCTGGAAGCGGCTACTTTTCCCCAAACCGATACGGTGCTGACAGCACTTGTAGGCTTTGCCGGACTGGGACCAACGATAGCCGCGATAAAAGCCAAAAAGAATATTGCCTTGGCTAATAAGGAGACTTTAGTAGCTGCCGGCGAAATCGTTATGCCGCTGGCTAAGCAGCACAATGTTGCTATTTATCCTGTAGACAGCGAACACAGTGCCGTGTTTCAATGTCTGCAAGGAGCGGATAAAAGTCAAATCTCCCGCCTCATTTTGACGGCATCCGGTGGACCCTTCCGGGGCCGGGCTACCTCGGAAATGGAGGCTGTGACGGTAGCTGACTGCTTACACCATCCCAACTGGTCGATGGGGCGCAAGATTACGGTCGATTCCGCTACATTAGCCAACAAAGGGCTGGAAGTCATTGAAGCAAGATGGTTATTTGATGTCGCGTACAACCAGATTGAGGTTTGCGTTCATCCGCAAAGCATTATTCATTCAATGGTTGAGTTTATTGACGGCAGTGTCCTGGGCCAAATGGGTCTGCCGGATATGCGGTTGCCAATCCAGTACGCCTTGTCCTATCCGGACCGTATTCCATCAAATTACCCCAGGCTGGATTTTACAACCTTGTCGGCCCTGACGTTTGAAAAACCGGATATGATTAATTTTCCGGCCTTGGCATTAGCCTACAGCGCCGGCCAGAGCGGGGGGACATTGCCCTGTGTTTTCAATGCCGCCAATGAGGTGGCGGTAGTTGCTTTTTTAAACGGTGAAATTAGTTTTCTTGATATCCCCAAAGTTATAGGCTATACTATGGAAAGCCATATAAATGTTCTTGCTATCGATCTGAACCAGATCTATCTGGCAGACACCTGGGCCCGGAGCCGTGCGCAGGCGGTAGTGGCAGACTTCAGAAAACGGTAAGATAATTGAAGGGTTGGTGAAAATTTGTCTACAGTTGTAGCGACTATTTTCGTTTTTGGGTTATTGATTTTATTTCACGAGCTTGGTCACTTTATTACCGCGAAAAGTGTTGGTATGAGAGTTGATGAATTTGCTATTGGCTTTGGACCAAAGCTGATAAGCCGGAAAATCGGCGAAACAGTCTACTCCATACGTATTATACCCCTCGGGGGCTTTAACAAGATTGCCGGCATGGATCCTGATGAAGAACAGGATGAGCGCTCCTTTAGCGCTAAGCCGATTTGGGCCAGGATGCTGGTCATTGTGGCCGGTTCAGCCATGAATTTTGTGCTGCCTGTCATTTTGCTGTTTATTGTATTTGTGAGTGCCGGTGTCGATACCCCATCAAATCAACCCTTAATCGGTACTATTTTTCCGGAAAAACCGGCAGCCACAGCTGGCTTGCAGCCAGGTGACCGGGTGACTGCTGTCAATGGAGCGCCGATCGATTCGTGGCGTCAATTTGTCAGTGTGATTCAAGGGAGTGCCGGGGCGAAGCTTACAATCACCTATGCACGTGGTTCTGAGACCGGAAAAACTGCCGTACTTACGCCTGAATATGATGAAAAAGGTAAACGGGGCATCATTGGCGTAACGCCGCAAATTGATAAATACCAGCCCGGGCTTGCGGAATCGGCAGGCATGGCGGCTAAACAAACCTTTGTCGTGGCGCAAAGTATGCTTGTTGGCATAGGCGAGATGATTACTGGCAAGACGGCGGCTGATGTCGCCGGACCAATTGGGGTTGCCCAAATGGCCGGTGAGGTCGCACAGCTCGGCATCATTCCGTTATTGCAGTTTGCTGCTTTTTTGAGCATAAATTTAGGATTAATCAATCTTTTACCCGTACCGGTTTTGGATGGCGGTCATGTGGTGACCCTGGCGGTTGAAGGTCTTCGCGGCAAACCTCTTAACAAGAATCAAATGCAGTTTATTCAAATGATTGGGTTCGCTTTACTGATGCTGCTGTTCGTAGTGGCAACGTTTAAGGATATATCACGGTTAAAATTGTTTTAAGCTGGTGAGAGTGTATGCAACGCAAACAAACACGTTCCCTTCAAATCGGCAAAGTACATATCGGCGGTTCGGCCCCGGTTACCGTACAGTCGATGACAAATACCCGCACTGACGATGTAGACGGCACTGTGGCCCAAATCAGGCGTTTGCTTGATGCTGGCTGTGATATCGTACGGGTTGCCGTGCCTGATATGGCTGCGGCGCTGGCGATAGAGCAAATAAAAATGGCTGTTGATGTTCCCCTTGTTGCCGATATTCACTTTGATTACCGTCTGGCGATTGCCGCGATTGAACGGGGTGTTGATGCTCTGCGCTTAAATCCCGGCAATATCGGCAATCCCGAGCATATTGCCCTGGTCGTCGCTGCCGCTAAAAAGCAGCGTATCCCCATTCGTATCGGTGTTAATGCCGGTTCTCTCAGCAAGGAAATACTGGCCAAATATGACGGACGGCCAACCGCTCAGGCCATGGTCGAGAGTGCTCTCAGTCATATACATATTTTGGAGCAACATGACTTTTTTGATATTAAGGTATCCTTAAAAGCCCATGATGTGCCAATTACACTCAGTGCCTATCAGTTGATGTCAGAGGCGGCAGATTACCCTCTGCATTTAGGAATAACCGAAGCCGGAACTGTTCGTTCCGGCGTCATAAAGTCGGCCGTAGGGATCGGGGCGCTGCTGGCTCAGGGCATTGGTGATACGATCCGGGTGTCACTTACCGGTGACCCGGTGGAGGAAATACGGGTAGCTAATGAAATTCTTAAATCCCTGGGACTGAAGCAAGCCGGCCCCACGCTGGTATCCTGCCCAACCTGCGGCCGGTGTCAGCTTGATCTTATTCCTATTGCTGAAATAGTGGAAGATAAGCTTAAATTTATAACTAAGCCGATTACGGTAGCTGTAATGGGCTGTGTCGTTAATGGTCCAGGTGAAGCCAAGGATGCTGATGTTGGCATTGCCGGCGGTAAAGGTGAAGGACTCTTGTTCAGTAAAGGTAAAATTATCCGCAAGATACCGGAAGCTGAACTGGTAAGTGCATTGTTTACTGAAATTGATAAGCTCATTGAGGAGGAGAATTAGTTCTATGCGTGTTTCCCAACTATTTGCCCCAACGTTAAGAGAGACGCCGGCGGAAGCCGAAATCATAAGCCATCAGCTGATGCTGCGGGCCGGCTTCATCCGTAAGGCTGCCGGCGGTATTTATTCCTATTTGCCGCTGGCCTGGCGGGTACTAAAAAAAATTGAAACCATCGTCCGGGAAGAAATGGATGCCAAAGGTGGCCAGGAACTGGCGATGCCGATTATTCAGCCGGCGGAAATGTGGCAGGAAACCGGCCGCTGGAGCGTTTATGGTGATGAAATGTTTCGTCTGAAAGACAGGCATAACCGGAACTTCTGCTTAGGGCCGACCCATGAAGAAATGATTACAACCCTGGTTCGGGGTGAGGTTCGCTCTTACCGTCAGCTGCCGCTGATGCTTTATCAGATCCAGAATAAGTACCGTGATGAGATCAGACCCCGGTTTGGCCTGATGCGCGGCCGTGAATTTATAATGAAAGATTTATACTCCTTTGACCGGGACGAAGCCGGCCTTGATCAAAGCTACAATAAAATGTATGATGCCTATACCCGGATATTTACCCGCTGCGGTTTGACCTTCCGGGCGGTCGAAGCTGATTCAGGCGCTATAGGCGGCAGCGGCTCCCATGAATTTATGGTACTGGCTGAATCAGGGGAAGCGGCTATTAGCTACTGTGGCAGCTGTGATTATGCTGCTAATGTCGAAAAAGCAGAACTCCATCCGGTACAGGCTCAGGCTGAAGAAGGCCTGCCGCTGGCTGAGAAAGAAACACCAGGCACTAAATCCATTACTGATGTTTGCCAGTACCTGGGGATCAACCCGGAAAAAACGATAAAAACCCTGGCATACCGTACCGATACGGGCAGTATTGTTCTGGCCCTTGTCCGGGGTGATCATGAAGTCAACGAGATTAAACTATTGAACAAGGTTGGCTGCCTGCAGCTTGATATGGCTAACGATGAGGCAATAGCTGGTATTTTACAGAGCAATGCCGGCTATATAGGACCGGTAGGTCTTGACGGCAACAAAAATGTTATTATTGTTGCCGATGCTACCGTTATGAATATGCACAACGCTGTATGCGGGGCCAACAAACATGATCTGCACTATGTTAACGTGAATCCCGGCCGTGATTTCAAACCGGCAATCACTGCCGACATCCGCCAGATTCAGGAAAACGATCCCTGCCCGCGTTGCGGCCAACCGGTAAAAACCGCGCGGGGGATTGAGGTTGGGCAGGTATTTAAATTGTTTACAAAATACAGTACCGCCCTGCAAGCAACCTTTATTGGTGAAGACGGTAAAGAACGGCCAATGGTTATGGGCTGCTACGGGGTGGGCGTAAGCCGGACCATGGCTGCAGCTGTTGAACAAAATAATGATCAGCACGGAATCATCTGGCCTGTCCCTATTGCTCCTTTTCAGGCCGTGGTTATTCCTGTCAGTATTAAGGATGAAGCCCAGAAGGTTGTGGCGGAAAAAATATATGGCGAGCTATGTGCTCAAGGTGTGGAAGCTTTGCTTGACGACCGTAACGAACGGCCTGGTGTCAAGTTCAAGGATGCCGATCTTATTGGCTACCCACTGAAAGTGACTATTGGGCCCAAAACCGTCAATGAAAATCTGATTGAAGTTAAAGTGCGGCGTACCGGTGAGACACTGTACTTTAGTCCAGAGGATTATCTTGAGGGGATCAAGGGTTTGCTTGCCAAACTGTAACTAACTAGTAGCGTAACAACCTTAAAACTATGGGAAAACATCCCGTCAGTATCCACAGGGATTAGGGTTGTCACGCTACTGACAGCTTGTCAGTTCTAAACGGTATTCACTGGCTTAGGCTGATAGATACCCGTACACTCGAAAGCGTGATGCCTGGCTATCACGCTTTTTGAATTAGGCTATTAAAATGTATAAATAGAATTCCCTGTCCCGGACAGCTGCGGTAGCCTGCAAATACGTACAGGAAGGGTGATGATATGGCTCCTATTAGTGAAATCGACATTGTTTTACGGTTGGGGATCTCCTGTCTTCTTGGCGGCCTGATCGGACTTGAGCGCGAAAGCCTTGAGCGTCCGGCCGGCCTGCGTACTCATATCCTGGTGTGTATTGGCTCGGCCTTAATGATGATTGTATCTATCTATGGTTTTGCCAGTTATGAGTCAGTCAACAAGGATCCTGGACGGATTGCGGCCCAGGTTGTCAGTGGCATTGGCTTTTTAGGAGCCGGTACCATTCTGCGGGAGGGAGTAAACGTTAAAGGCCTTACTACTGCTGCCAGTTTGTGGGTTGTCGCCGGCATTGGTCTGGCAATCGGCTGCGGCCAGTTTTTTGCCGGCATTGCGGGCACGGCGCTGGTATTTCTGACCCTGGTTTTGTTTGGCCAGATGGAGCGGCGTCATTGGAGTAATAAATACTGTGACCGGGTTAAGCTGGTCATCCGCGATCAGCCAGGACAACTCGGCAAGGTGGGCCTGTTTTTTGGCAAACACGGTGTCAGTATAAAAAATATAACGATGCACCATGTTCCTGAACAAAAAGTAATAAATTTAGAGTTTGTTTTAAAAATCCCGTCAGGGGCCGATATGATGCCGATAATTGCCGAACTGGCCGAAATTGACGGCGTGCTTTCCATCGATAAATCATGTTAGAATGAGGATGACCAGTTCGTGATAGGAGAGGTTTTGATGCCCAGTTATTGTATTATACCCGAAAATTGTCAGAGCTTTTTCCTGTTTGTTGACCAATTACCGGTTGATCCGGCAAGCCGGGAATTATTAAAGGCCTCGCAAGTGAATAAAGTTGAAATCAATCCTGCCACCGGGGCCTGGACAGTACATATAACGGCTGCCACCTGTATTTCATCGCAAACGTTAGAGATTGCCGCCGCCCATTTATGCCAGAAATGCGGCTTAAGCGAGGTCGTATTTAATCAACAGGTGAAAGATCTAAAACAGTATTTAACCCAAAGCTGGCCCCAGTTTGCCGGCCAGGTTGTTCAGGGGCACCAGGCAATAAAACCTTTATTGCTAAATGCAGCCTGGACATATGAGGAAGAAACATTGACAATCGAGACTGCCGGTGAATTGGCAACGACAATCCTGACAGACCGCGGTATCGAACAGTCAATTAAATCTTTTATTTTACAGGAGTTTGCCCGCCGGTGTGAAGTCCGGTTTACCAACTCGGTGTCAGCAGAGCCGGTCGTGGAATGCGATGCTGCCTTTCTGACGCCCGAGTATAAAGAAGCCCTGATTGGCGCCGCCGCCCCCCAGGCAAAGGCTAAGGCCAACGATAATCCGATTATATTTGGCCGCAATATCAGAGGGGCCGCCGATGCACTCCAGCCTATCGGTGCTATCCAGGAAGAAGCACGCAATGTAATTCTTGCCGGTCAGATTATTAACCATGAACTGAAGGAATTAAAATCCGGCCGTTTTTTACTTACCTTTGACCTTGTCGATCAAACCGACGGCATCAGCGGCAAGGTGTTTTTTGATAACCAGGAGCAGTACAATAAGACTGCCGGCGTTATTAACAATGGCATGAATGTCACGGTAAAAGGCATGGTACAGTACGATAAATTTGCCAATGAACTGGTTTTGTTTGCCGACAGTATGTGCCGGGTAGAAAAAAAGGCCGACCGCCAGGATACTGCGCCTGTCCGCCGGGTAGAATTACATGCCCACACCCGTATGAGTGCTATGGATGCAGTAGTTTCTGCCAAACATTTAGTAAAAACAGCTGCCCGATGGGGGCATCCGGCAGTTGCTATTACGGACCACGGGGTAGTGCAGGCATTTCCCGAGGCTTATGAGGAAGCAAGCAGTGCGGGTATTAAAGTCATTTACGGGATGGAAGGGTATTTGTTTGATGAGGATATCAACCAATCCCGGCATATCATTATCTTAGCGCAAAATAACATTGGTTTACGTAATCTATACCGGCTGGTGTCGATCTCACATCTCCGCTATCTGCACCGTAAACCGCGCATACCCCGTAAAATTCTTGACGACTACCGGGAAGGTTTATTACTGGGCTCGGCCTGCGAGGCCGGCGAACTCATTCACGCGATGATCAACGGCAGCAATGAAGAAGAATTACTTAGTATTGCCCGGTATTACGACTATCTCGAAATTCAGCCGACTGCCAATAATGAATTCCTGCTGCGCAAAGGCAAGGTGGCCGATGAGCAGGGATTGCGCGATATTAATATCCGGGTTTGTGACCTTGGCCAAAAACTGGGCAAGCCGGTTGTTGCCACTTGCGATGTCCATTTTCTCAACCCGGAAGACGAAATCTATCGCCGTATCCTGATGGCCGGACAGGGCTATGATGATGCTGACCAGCAGCCGCCGCTTTTTTTCCGGACAACCGAGGAAATGCTGGCCGAATTCAGCTATCTGGGGCCTGATAAAGCGTATGAGGTGGTAATAGACACCCCAAGGCAGATTAATGATCTGATTGAAAGCATTAAACCGATTCCGGAAGAGTTATACTCGCCGCAAATCCCCGGCGCGGAAGAAGAAGTAAAAGATATGTCCTATAAAAAAGCAGAATTGCTGTATGGAACACCCTTGCCGCAGCTGGTGTCCGACCGGCTTAAATATGAGCTGGATTCCATTATTAACAACGGGTTTGCCGTATTATATCTAATTGCCCACAAACTTGTTAAAAAATCGATGGATGACGGCTACCTGGTAGGTTCAAGAGGTTCGGTAGGGTCTTCTTTTGTCGCCACGATGACAGGCATAACCGAGGTTAATCCCCTGCCGCCGCATTGGCGCTGCCCGACCTGCAAATACAGTGAATTCATCAATGACGGCAGTTATGGCGGTGGTTTTGACCTGCCTGACAAAGATTGTCCGCATTGCCAGCTGCGCATGGAGAAAAACGGCCATGATATTCCATTTGCTGTATTTATGGGTTTCCATGGCGACAAGGTTCCTGATATTGACCTTAACTTTTCCGGTGATTACCAGCCTGTGGCGCATAAGTACACCGAAGAGTTATTTGGCCGCGACAATGTATTCCGGGCCGGGACCATTGCCACAATTGCCGAAAAAACAGCGTATGGCTTTGTCAAGAATTACCTGAGTGAAAAAGGCTCTGCTGCCCGCAATGCCCATATAAACCGGCTGTTGGGCGGCTGCACCGGCGTTAAGCGGACTACCGGCCAGCACCCCGGTGGAATTATGGTAATACCGCGGGATATGGATGTACATCATTTTACGCCGATTCAATATCCGGCCGATGACAAAAATTCAGCAACTATCACCACGCATTTTGATTACCATTCCATTAGCAGCCGGCTGGTTAAGCTTGATATTCTGGGTCATGACGACCCGACCGTAATTAAGATGCTGGAAGATTTGACCGGGATTGATGCCAAAACAATTCCTTTTGATGATGCGGTCACAATGAGCCTGTTTTCATCAACCGGCGCGCTGAAACTAACCCCTAATGACCTTAACAGCACCGTTGCCACTTTTGGCATACCTGAATTTGGTACAAAATTTGTCCGGCAAATGCTGGAGGACACCAAGCCCAAAACCTTCAGTGAGCTGGTGCGGATCAGCGGTTTTTCCCATGGCACCGACGTATGGCTGAATAATGCTCAGGACCTGATCCGGAATGGAACCGCCAAATTGTCGGAAGCGATTTCGGCCCGTGATGATATTATGGTTTATCTTATCCATAAGGGCGTTGATCCCCAGGTAGCGTTCAAAGTTATGGAAAGTGTGCGGAAAGGCAAGGGCGTGAAGCCTGATGACGTGGAAAAGCTGCGGGCGAAAAATGTGCCGGAGTGGTATGTTGAGTCCTGCCAGAAAATAAAATACATGTTTCCCAAAGCCCACGCGGTGGCCTATGTTATGATGGCTTTTCGCATAGCTTACTGTAAAGTCCATCATCCGCTGGCTTTTTATGCCGCTTATTTTACAGTCCGGGCTACCGATTTTGATGCTGACCTGATTATCAGGGGGGAAAAGGCCCTTAAAACTGAACTGGTGGGGCTGGAGGAAAAAGGGAATACCCTGACTGTGAAAGAGAAAAGCATTCAGACAATACTGGAAATGGCCCATGAGATGTACATGCGCGGGTTTACATTCCACCGGGTGGATTTATATAAATCAGATGCCACCAAATTTCAGATTGTGGATAATGGCCTTTTGCCGCCCCTTGGTTCCTTACAGGGGTTAGGTGAATCAGCCGCCCATAATATTGTGGCTGCCCGCCAACAGAAACAGTTTTCCTCCATTGAAGATATCCGTTCCCGCAGCCGGGTTTCCAAAACCGTTATCGATATTTTAAAAAATCACGGCTGCCTGGCCGGCCTGGATGAGTCTGATCAGATCATGCTTTTTGCCTGACTTAATAATTTGCCTAAAGCTGGTTGTAAGATTACCATTTTAATGGTATAATAATTGCAGTATAAAAGTATTTGACTTCTTCAAGAGTGGGTACCGGGCACCCACTCTTTCATCTTATTTCAGGCGGTAACGTTCTTACCATAATTAGGTATGAGGGGTTACATATCAGGTAACAATACAAAATAAGAGACAGTCATGGCTACTGTACTTCCTCTTTCTTAAAACTGATGGAATAGTTTGCGTAGATTTTTTCGCAATGCAAGACGGAGGAGCCGCGCATATAGGACATATGTAAGGCGACGACAACGAAGCAGTGCGGGAAAAGATGCGCAAAATATCCTTGGTTTTGAGGAAGATGAAGTACTAAGCCGGTAAGCGGAGGTGCTGATAAAGCATGTCGACAGAAAAAATAGAAGCAGTTGTGGAAAAGCTGGTTACTGACATTATCGCTGCAAGTGATCTTGAACTGGTAGATGTCGAATACGTTAAAGAACGCGACTGGTATCTAAGGGTATTTTTAGATAAAGAGTCTGGCATTGAAATTGACGATTGTCAGTGGGTTAGCGAACAACTTGAAGGTAAACTGGATGAAACCGATTTAATAAAAGATCATTATTACCTTGAAGTTTCCTCGCCAGGTCTGGACCGTCCCCTAAAAAAGGAACGGGACTTTATCCGCCACGCCGGTGATAAAGTGGAAATAAAGACATATGAGGCCATTGATGGTAAAAAATTATTCACAGGAAAATTGATTGGCCTGACTGCCGGCAATATTGAGCTTGAGGCCGACGGGCAGAGCCTGAGTATTCCGCAAACCAAGGTTGCACTCATCAGACTGCACATTGAGTTTTAAGAAGGAAAATTGAATAGGGGGAAATAGTTAATGAATGCAGAATTTATGCAAGCATTTGAACAATTAGGCAAAGAAAAAGGAATTGCACCTGAGATACTGTTTGATGCCATTGAGGCGGCCCTGATTTCGGCATATAAACGTAATTTTGGTTCGGCGCAAAATGTCCGCGTGTCATTAGACCGGACCAGCGGTGAAATACATGTATATGCCCGCAAAAACGTGATTCAGGATGTTAGCGATGCCCGTCTGGAATTGTCGTTGAGTGAAGCTAAGGCAATTGACCCGCGTTATGAACTCGATGATGTGGTCGAACTGGAAGTAACGCCGAAAAACTTCGGCCGTATTGCCGCCCAAACGGCGAAGCAGGTGGTAGTTCAGAGAATCAGAGAAGCCGAGCGGGGCATGATTTACGAGGAGTTTTCCAACCGGGAAAGCGACATTGTCACCGGGATTGTCCAGCGAATGGAACAGAAGAATGTATTTATTGATCTGGGAAAAGCAGAAGCCATTTTAGCCCCATCTGAACAAATTCCGGATGAGCAGTATAAACATGGTGACCGGCTGAAAAGCTACATTGTTGAGGTTAAGAAAACCACTAAGGGACCGCAGATATTGGTGTCCCGGACTCACCCGGGGCTTTTGAAACGGTTGTTTGAACTGGAAGTGCCGGAGATTCATGATGGCATTGTTGAAATAAAATCAGTAGCCCGTGAACCTGGCCTACGCTCTAAAATCGCTGTTTATTCCCGGGATGAAACCGTTGATCCGGTGGGTTCCTGTGTAGGCCATAAGGGGATGCGGGTGCAAACGATTGTCAATGAGCTGAAAGGGGAAAAAATTGATATCGTCAAATGGAACGCCGATCCGGCCAAATACATAGCCAATGCCTTAAGCCCGGCCAAAGTAGTTTCAGTCGAAGTCCAGGAAACAGAAAAGATGTCACGGGTGGTTGTGCCCGACTATCAGCTGTCACTGGCGATTGGCAAGGAGGGACAAAATGCCCGTCTGGCCGCCAAGCTTACCGGCTGGAAGATTGATATCAAGAGTGAATCCCAGGCTGCCCAGTCGCCTGCCTTCGCTTCTGGTCCGGCGTTGGAGGAATTGGTGTGAAACCCAAAAAAATTCCACTCAGAATGTGTGTTGGCTGCCAGGAGATGAAAACCAAGAAAGAACTGCTGCGGGTTGTCAGGACGCCGGAAGGGGAGATTGTGCTTGATCCAACCGGAAAAAAAGCCGGCAGAGGTGCCTATATGTGCCGGAGTGAACCGTGCCTGACCAAGGCATTTAAGGAAAAAAGACTGGAAAGAGCGCTTAAACAACAGATTTCTGCCGATGTTTATAATGCTCTCCGGGCTGGAATTATAGAATGAAGGAACAAAAGCTTATGTCCATTTTGGGCTTGGCCCAAAAAGCAGGCAAGGTCGTATCCGGTGATTTTGCCGTTCAGGGTGCTCTTAAGTCAGGCAAAGCCAGATTGCTGCTTATTGCCAGCGATGCATCGGCCAGTACCAAAAAAGAGTATCAATACCAGGCCCAATACCGGGATGTTGCTGTCTATTATACATTGTCCAAAGAGCAGTTAGGCGGTTCTATCGGCAAACCGTTACGGGCCGCTGTGGTTATAACCGATGCAGGGTTTGTAAAATCAGTAGTCAAGGCTCTCGAAGAGTAAACGTTATGTTGCCGTGGGAGAGTAAGAAAATGGGGGTGGATCAATGTCCAAATACAGAGTATATGAATTAGCCAAGGAATATAATACGACCAGCAAAGTAATTATAGATATTTTAGGACGCCATAGTATAGTTGCCAAAAACCATATGAGTAGTGTGGATGAAGATGCCAAGGTGGCTGTGGAAAGGACTTTTGCCCGGAAAACAGGAGTTGCTGAACAGGCTTCTGTCCGGGCCGCGCAGCCTGCCCAGCCGGCCGCCAGGAATGAACAGAGAAATTCTCAGTCTGTGAAAGAGGTACATACTCACAGTTCGGAGCCGCAGGCCCGTCCGGGTTATAATAACCAGCCACCACAGCAGAACCGGCCGAACTACAACAATAACCCGCAACAGCAGCAGAACCGGCCGAACTATAACAATAACCCGCAACAGCAGCAAAACCGGCCGAATTATAACAATAATCCGCAACAGCAGCAGAACCGGCCGAACTACAACAATAATCAGCCGCAGCAGAACCGGCCGAACTACAGTAATAACCAGCAGACCCAACAAAACAGGCCTGCTAATAATACCGGTAATCAGCCGCCACAGAACCGGCCAAACTACAGCAATACCCAACAGCGGCCAATGCAGCGGCCCGGTGCAGGCTCTGAAAACCGTTCGGGACAACAAAACTCCCAGTTCCAGAACAATAACCGGCGGCCGGCCAATTCACGGAATGCCGGCAATTCGGCCCCAGGTAACAGGAACTCACAACAACGCTCCAATCAGCACAGGCATCAGTCTGCCAGAAATCAGGCGGCGCCGCATGTTAAAGCCGAGATGCCGAAACCAAAGAGCATTAAAATCGGGGAATCGATTACCGTTAAAGACCTTGCCGGTAAAATGGGGCGCGAAGCGGGAGAAATAATCAAGAAGCTGATGATGCTTGGAACCATGGTTAGCATCAACCAGGAAGTTGATTTTGATACTGCCGTTATTTTAGGCGGTGAATTCGGGGTGGAAGTAGAAGCAATTCCACCGGAAGAAGATCCGACTGAAATTCCGGAGATTGAAGACGATGAGAAAGACCTGGTCTACCGTTCGCCGGTTGTCACCGTTATGGGTCATGTTGACCATGGTAAAACCTCACTTCTGGACTCTATCAGGCAGACCCATGTCACTTCGCAGGAAGCTGGCGGCATAACCCAGCATATTGGTGCTTATCAGGTAATGTGCCAGGGCAAGAAAATTGTCTTTCTGGATACCCCGGGCCACGAAGCTTTTACAGCCATGCGTGCTCGCGGTGCCCAGGTGACTGATATTGCCATATTGGTCGTAGCTGCCGATGACGGCGTTATGCCGCAGACGATTGAAGCTATCAATCATGCTAAATCCGCCAAAGTGCCAATCATTGTGGCTATTAATAAAATGGACCGGCCGGGCGCCAATCCGGACCGGGTTAAGCAACAGCTAGCTGAACATCAGCTGATACCTGAAGACTGGGGCGGCGATACGATTATGGCGCCAGTGTCTGCTCATCAGAAAACAGGTATTAACGAGCTGCTGGAAATGATTCTTTTAGTAGCCGAGATGCTGGATCTCAAAGCAAACCCCAATCGTCTTGCCTATGGTACCATTGTTGAAGCCAAACTGGATAAAGGCCGGGGTCCTGTATCCACAGTCCTGGTGCAAAAAGGCACGCTGCGTATTGGTGATACCATCATTGCCGGTACCGCTTATGGCAAAGTGCGGGCTATGGTAAATGACCGGGGCGAAAAAGTGAAAAAAGCGGAACCTTCTACCCCGGTGGAAGTACTCGGCTTAGCTGATGTGCCTCAGGCCGGTGATACACTGGTAGCGATAGATGAACGGACAGCCCGGGTTGTTGCCGAAAAGCGTATTGCCAAAAAACGCACCGAAGAAATCAAGCAGTCCCAAAAGGTTTCTTTGGATGATTTATTTAAACAGATTCAGGACGGCAGCATTAAGGATCTTAATATTGTTGTCAAGGCAGATGTCCAGGGCTCGATTGAGGCTCTCCGGCAGTCGCTGGTCGGCATTAAAAATAAAGAGGTCAGGGTTAATATTGTTCATGCCGGCGTCGGGGCTATCAACGAATCTGATGTTATGCTGGCTGCGGCCTCCAATGCGCTGATCATTGGTTTTAACGTCCGCCCTGATGGCAATGCCCGCAAGGCTGCGGATAATGAAAAAATAGACATTCGACTCTACCGGGTTATTTATGACGCGATAAATGATGTGGAAGCGGCGATTACAGGCATGCTGGCGCCCGAGTTCAAAGAAGTTACGCTGGGGCGGGCCGAGGTACGCCAGGTAATCTCTGTGCCTAAAGCAGTTGTTGCCGGCTCCTATGTACTGGAAGGCAAAATAACCAGTACTGCCCAGGTGCGGCTTATCCGGAACGGTATTGTTGTGCATGAAGGCAAACTGGAGTCGCTGCGGCGATTCAAAGATGATGTTAAAGAGGTTGCCCAGAATTATGAATGTGGCATAACGATTGAAAAGTTCCGCGATGTCAAAGAAGGCGACATCATTGAAGCATTTACGATGGAAGAAGTTGCCCCTAAAGGATAAGGGTATTATGTAGCGGAGGAATTATTATGGGACAATTGCGGGTAGAAAAGGTTCAGGAATTCATCAAGCAGGAAATCAGCAAGATGATTCTGACTGAACTTAAAGACCCTCGGATTGGTTTCGTAACTGTAACCAGAGTGGAAGCTACTGGCGATTTACGCAGTGCGAAAATATATATCAGCCTAATGGGCAGCGATGATCAAAAAGCCGAGACCTGGACCGGGCTCACCAAATCATTAGGCTATATGCGGGCTGAAATAGGTAAGCGCATTCGGATGAGATTTGCTCCCGAATTATCGCTGCATCTTGACGAAACACTGGAATACAGTGCGCGAATTCAGGAACTTATTTTGAAAATTAAGCAGGAAGAAGGCAATCAATAACAGTGGAAGTATCTATTACACGCAGTGCTGAGCTGTTAAACAAAGCTGATCATATTATACTGACTGCGCATATTCATCCTGATGGTGACGCTCTGGGCTCACTGCTGGCACTGAATGCCTACCTTGCAGCCCAGGGTAAGCAGGTCAGGATGCTGCTTGATGATGAAATCCCCCGCACCTTTAGATTCCTGGCTGACTGGGAAAAAATAGAGAAACCTGACAACTCCGAGATTGAAGCCGATCTGTTGGTCGTGCTTGATGCCAGCGACTTAGAGCGGATAGGCAAAGTCCGTAATGCCGTAAAAGCCCCGATCTTAAACCTGGATCATCATATCTCTAACCTGAAGTTCGCTGATTACTGGTATGTCGACAGCCAGGCTGCCGCTACCGGTGAAATCATCTTCAAATTACTTAATGCGGTGCAGGCGGCAATTACAGCCGATATGGCTGCCGCTTTGTTCACAGCCATTGCCACCGACTGTGGCTTCTTCCGGTTTGCCAATACCTCCGCCGAAACGCTCCGCTTTGCTTCCGAACTGGTGGCCCTGGGGGCCAAGCCTCATATTATTTCCGAGAATCTGGATACGAAACCGCTGGCAGTTATCGAAGCCTTGCCGAAAGTACTGGAAACTCTGGAGATCGTTGACTGTGGTCAGGGCAGGCAGATTGCGGCCCTGACACTAAGGCAGGAAATATTGGCTGACCTTAGAGAAGATACGGAGGGATTCATTAACTATCCCCGCAATATTGAGGGGGTCGAGATTGCCGTCATGTTTAAGGAAACCGATAATAGCGTGAGAGTAAGCCTGCGCTCCAAAACGGTTGATGTCAGTAAGATCGCCCTGGGTTTTGGTGGTGGCGGCCATGCTCGTGCAGCCGGCTGCACGGTTGCCGAACCGCTTAACAAGGCCAAACGGCTGATCCTGGAGGCTGCTAAAAAACAAGTAGTTAAAGGCGTAAGCATCAAATGATGCAGAGTGGTTTAATTAATGTTCTCAAACCGCCCGGCATGACCTCCCATGATGTGGTGGCCTACATTCGGCGCCTATATGGTATCAAACGTGTTGGCCATGCCGGGACACTGGACCCGGCGGCGGCCGGGGTTTTACCTGTTTTTGTCGGTAATGCCACCAGGCTTGTTGAATATTTGGCCGATGCCGATAAGAGTTACCGGGCTGAGCTCACTTTTGGTTTTGCAACAGACACCGGCGACGATACGGGCCGGATTATTCAGAGCCGTCCGTACACCCGGCCGCAGTTGCGTCAAATCGAGGCTGTGTTAGCCTCGTTTGTCGGTGCATCCGAGCAAATTCCGCCTATGTACTCTGCCGTCAAAATTGATGGGAAAAAGTTATATGAACTGGCCCGGGAGGGCCAGGTTGTGGAACGGAAAGCGCGTAAAATAGTCATTGACAAGCTTACACTTGTCTCCGAATCGGAAACTGGCCTCGTTTTTGATGTAAATTGTTCTAAAGGAACCTATATCCGTACACTGTGTACGGATATTGCCTGTCGGTTAGATTGTCTGGCAGTCATGAGCTTTCTGGTCAGGACACGGGTAGGCGGCTTCTGTTTAGAACAGGCCCTGACCCTGGAAGAAATTGCCGCCGATAAAGAACAGGCGATGCAAGCTGCCGATATGGCTCTTACTCACATACCGGCGGTTAGCGTGTCTGATCAGGAAGCACAGGCCTTAAAAAACGGCCGCTTCATCTCCTGCCGGCCCAGCGGTGCTGATGTAGTAAGAATATATGACTGCCGGCAGCATTTCATTGGCATTGGCCGGGAAACAAGCCAAAGTGCAGAGCAGGCAACCTTGACACCAGTGAAAATTTTAAGTCCGGACCGGTAATGGCGGGCCAGCACCGCTGAAAGTCCGGCGCCAGTACCTTGGCAGCATGAGGAGAAACAGATCAGTATGAAAGTCTTTACCCGGATAGAAAACGTACGTCACCAGGCGTCTGTTATTATAGCCTTAGGAACTTTTGACGGTATTCATATCGGCCACCAGGCAATCATCACCCGTGCTGTTAAACAGGCACAGGCGAGAAATTGTGCCAGCGCGGTATTCACCTTCAGCAATCATCCGCTTAGTGTGATTGATCCTGAGCGATGTCCGCCGCTGATTGTGACGAATCAGGAGAAGACTGATCTGATTGCCGGTTTAGGTGTGGACATGTTGTTTCATGTTCCCTTCACCAGCGAGTTTTTGCAGCTAAGCCCGCTGCATTTCCTGGATAAACTGGCCGGCAACATCAATCTCAGTCATGTTATCGTCGGGGCCAATTTCACCTATGGCCACCGTGGGGCCGGTACACCAGCCCTGCTGAAAGAATTTGGCGCCAGCCATGGTTTTACTGTCGATGTGGTCGGCATGGTCGATGTAGACGGGGTTATTGTCAGCAGTACGCTCATCAGACAACTGGTAGCAGAGGGTGCGGTTAAGCGGGCTGCAAGCTTGCTGGGACGGCGAGTAGGTATGACAGGCACAATTATCGAGGGGGACAAGCGGGGCCGGAAGTTAGGTTTTCCCACGGCTAATCTGGCGATTCCCCAAGGACTGTTGGTACCTGCCGATGGCGTGTATGCTGTGTATGCCCGGGACGAACAGGGTATGAAACTCAACGGGGTTGCCAATATTGGCAATAATCCTACTTTTACCAGGCAAACCCGGCGTATAGAGGTCCATATTCTGGATTTTGACCGTGTTATTTACGGCCAGCAGCTAAACATAGAATTTATTGACAGGATCAGAGACGAGATTGCTTTTCATGGCGTTGATCAACTCAAACAGCAGATGACAGCAGATATTGAATTTGCGCAAAAAAATATATTATAACCGGCAGCAAAGGTTTACAGGCCATGATTTTTATGGTAAAATGAATTTTAGTGATTTAATCACTGATTTTAACCATAGCGAGGATAATCGAGTCTCCGGCGATGTCTTGGCTAATGGGGCTAGTAACAAAAAGGAGGTGAACCATCGTGTTGACACCTGAAAACAAACAGAATTTGATTGAAACATACCGGGTACATGAAAATGATACCGGATCGCCAGAAGTACAGATCGCAATCCTTACTGCACGGATTAATTACCTGACTGAGCATTTGCGCGAGCACAAAAAAGATCATCATTCCCGTCGGGGCTTATTGAAAATGGTCGGTCAACGCAGAGGTCTCTTGAACTATCTGCGTGAAAGTGAGATTGAGCGCTACCGGACCATTCTCGAAAAACTTAATTTAAGAAAATAACAAGAAAAGCGGATTATCCGCTTTTTTTTGTTACCCCGTCGACGGTGGCGTTTTTTTATTTTTTTCCAGGTTAAAGAAAAATAAAAAAGGGAATAATAAGAAAAATGTCGAACAGTTAATCTTTGCTAAAAGAAAAGGGGTTTATCAGAGGAGGAAAACAAAATATGGAAAAATTCCAAATGGAATTAGGCGGCCGGACCCTGGTCATTGAATCAGGGAAGATGGCAAAGCAGGCAAGTGGTGCAGTGCTGGTGCGCTATGGCGACACGGCTGTACTGGTTGCTGCCACCCAATCGGCTGAACCGCGGCAGGGGATTGACTTTTTCCCCTTAACAGTTGACTATGAAGAACGTTTGTACTCAGTAGGGAAAATTCCTGGCGGCTTTATTAAACGGGAAGGCCGTCCCAGCGAAGCGGCTATTTTAGCTGGGCGCTTAATTGACCGGCCGATACGGCCCCTGTTTGCCGATGGCCTGCGTAATGATGTCCATGTAGTTGCTACCGTCATGTCGGTAGATCAGGATAATCCTCCTGATATTGCGGCTATGATCGGTGCATCCTGCGCCCTGGGGGTTTCTGATATAGTTTTTAACGGACCTATTGGCGGCGTACGGGTTGGCTTGCTGGACGGCAAGTTTGTTCTGAACCCTACCGTAGCCCAGCAGGAACTAAGTGAACTTAATTTAGTTGTGGCTGGCACGAAAGAGGCTATACTGATGGTTGAGGCCGGGGCCAAGGAACTATCGGAAGAGACAATGCTTGAGGCTATTTTATTTGGCCATGCAGCAATCAAAGAGATTGTTGCTTTTCAGGAAGATATCATTGCCAAAATTGGCAAACCCAAAAAAGAGAAGCCTTTATATGAAGTTCCGGCTGATATCGATGCAGCGATGCGTGAATATGTAACAGCTGACTTAAAAACAGCTGTAGCTAATAAAGATAAACTCCAGCGGGAAGAGAACATCAAACAGGTCAAGACTGACGCTGTTACCCATTTCCTGGCCCTTTATCCTGATAAGGATAAAGATATTAACTATATGTTCCAAAAGATACTCAAAGAGCTTGTCCGCAAAATGATTACCGTCGATAAGATTCGCCCTGACGGCCGTCAGATTGAAGAGGTAAGGCCGATCTCCTGTGAGGTTGGACTGTTGGCCCGCACCCATGGTTCCGGTCTGTTTACCCGGGGACAAACCCAGGTATTTACCATTACTACCCTTGGTGCCATTGGGGACGAGCAGATTCTTGACGGCCTTGGCGTGGAAGAATCCAAACGCTATATGCACCATTATAATTTCCCTTCCTACAGTGTAGGCGAGACCAGACCGTCACGGGGCCCGGGCCGTCGTGAAATTGGTCATGGTGCCTTGGCTGAGCGGGCACTTTTGGCTGTCATACCTTCTGAAATTGAGTTTCCCTATACGATCCGGTTGGTATCGGAAGTCATAGAATCCAATGGATCAACCTCCATGGGCAGCGTTTGCGGCAGCACCTTATCCCTTATGGATGCCGGGGTGCCGATCAAATCGCCAGTGTCCGGGGTTGCAATGGGGCTGGTCAAAGAGGGCGATCATCATACCATCCTGACAGATATTCAGGGCATGGAAGACGCGCTGGGCGATATGGATTTCAAAGTGGCCGGCACGGCGCAAGGCGTGACCGCGATGCAGATGGATATGAAAATATCCGGTATTACCAAAGAGATTTTTGTCGATGCCCTGGCCCAGGCCAAACGGGGCCGGATGCATATTATGGGGAAAATGCTTGAGGTCATCAGCGAACCCAGAAAAGAATTATCACCTTTTGCCCCCCGCATCATAACCATGGAGATTGATCCCGACAAAATCCGCGATGTCATTGGACCAGGCGGGAAAACCATTAAGAAAATTATTGAGGAAACCGGGGTTACCATTGATATCGAGGATGACGGCAAGGTATTTATTGCTGCTGTTGATGTTGCCGCCGGCCAAAAAGCCGTACATATCATCGAAACGCTGGTCCGGAGTGTGGAAGTGGGAACTACCTACACCGGCAAGGTTACCCGGCTAATGAACTTTGGAGCTTTTGTCGAGATTCTTCCCGGCAAAGAAGGTCTTGTCCACATCTCCCAGCTGGCCCGGGAACGGGTGGCCAAAGTGGAGGATGTCGTTAAAGTTGGCGATGAAATCACCGTTAAAGTAACGGAAATTGACCGGCAGGGCCGCATTAACCTATCCAGGAAAGAACTGTTAAAAGCAGAACCGCGCGAGGCTGCTCCGCAAGGAACAGCACAATAAGCGTAGAACGGGGACTTGGCACAAGCCAAGTCTTTTCTATTTACTCATAAATTCCTGACCGCATTAATACACTGTATTATGCTTAACTAGTGGGCAGGAGTTGATGGCAGTGCAGTGTAAAATAGTACTGGTAGGAAAAATCCGCTATTGGTATGTGTACTTTGCAGTTGGTGTCTTTATGACAGTAGCTATGTTATCAGGCAATCTCCAGCCGCTGGTAGCTACCAACGAACTCCCGGCAGTACCGCCGCCTGTTTTTGAGGGCAATGCGTCTCAGCCCCGGGTTGCTTTTGCCTGCAACGTATTCTGGGGGGAAGAATATCTGCCGGCTATGCTCAAAACCTTTGATGAAAACAATATCCATATTACTTTCTTTATTGGCGGCAGCTGGGCCAACAGATATCCGGAGGTTCTCAAAGACATTGCCAATAAAGGGCACGAACTAGGGAACCATACATACAGCCACCCGCACCCCAATAATTTAAGCAAAGAAAAAAATAAAGAACAGATTGTAAAGGCGGAAGAGCTTGTCAACAGCATTACAGGCATAAAAACCAACCTGTATGCTCCGCCCTATGGCGAATACAACAATACCGTGCTCCTGGCCGCCCAGGAACTGAATTATACTACTATTATGTGGAGCATTGACACCGTGGACTGGAAACGGCCGCCACCGGATATTCTGCAAGAACGGGTGCTGAAAAAACTGCACAATGGCGCGATTATCCTCATGCACCCAACAGCACCTACGGCGCAGGCGTTACCAGGTTTGATCAATGAGATAAAAAAACGTGGATATACGATTACTACAGTATCTGATATATTGAAATAACAAAAAGAGGCAGGATAAAACCTGCCTTTTTTATTGCGTAAATGGGATAAATGTGATACTATATGTTTACATAAAAAGATAACATGCAGTTATCATGTGTAATCCACAGCATGTAAAAATGCTTTCTGTGGATATAAGAACGCCTATACCCGCTCGGGTACAGGCGGCTTCTGCCGTCATCCCAAGGGACTCGGCACAAGCCAAGTCGTTCTATCTGCTGGAATGGAGGCTGATCTATGAGCAAGCTCAAAAAAATGACATCCTGGCTGGTAATTATGGTGTTCATGCTGACTGTCATGGCATCTGTTACGCCGGCGTACGCTTTTTCAGTAGCTGATCTGTTAGGACAAGCCAGCGGTTCCAGCGAAGCGAGTACTGCCTCTGGCGCAAGTACAGGCAAAGGTATGGTGGATATGTTACTGGGACTGCTGATGGGCAAGTTTCTGGGCAATACCTTTGGCACGCCGGCCGGCGAGACCGGCCAGGGCAGTCCGGCCAGCGGCACAACGAAGGCTGCGGCCAAAGAACTGGTGGGTTTTTATGCCGAATGGTGGGGGGCAGATACTTCCTCTTACAATTCGATGATGAAAAATGCCGATGTAATTAACACGATTGCCCCTTTCTGGGCAACTTTACAGGCTGACGGCACGGTAACAGACCGCGGCGGTAATGATCATATGTCGGTGGTTAACAGTGCCGGTCAAAAAGATATAACCGTATTGCTGCTGGTCAATAACGCCAAACAGGAAGGCGACGCCGTGCCCATTCATACAGTGTTGTCAAATCCTGAACTCAGATCTAAAGCCATTCAAAATTTTGAGGCTTATATTAAGAAATATAACCTTGCCGGTATCAATGTTGACTTTGAAATGGTGCCTGCCGCAGACCGGGACAACCTGACCGCGTTCATGCGTGAGCTGTATACCCGCCTGAAACCGCAGGGCTATATTGTCTCGATCGACGTTTTCCCGAAACAGGATGAAAACAACGATGTGGCAGCTGCTTATGACTATGCGGCGCTGAGCAAGTACGCCGATAAGATTATGATTATGACCTATGACAATCACGGGGCTTGGAGTGGCCCGGGACCCATTGCCGATATCGGCTGGGTGGAAAAAAGCCTGAACTATGCGCTGCAGTTTATTCCGAAGGACAAGCTGTTCCTTGGCCTTGCCGCCTATGGGTATGACTGGTCGGCTAAAGGCACCCAGTCTTTAGAATATAAGGCAATCATGGAGCTGGCCCAGCAGTATGGCCGGCAGGTGCAGTGGGATGACACTGCGAAATCCCCGTATTTCAGCTATACCGCGGCTGATGGTACCGCTCATACCATTTGGTTTGAGAACAGCGAAAGCCTGAAGCATAAACTGGCGCTGCTCACCAAGTATGATATTGCCGGTGCCGCCATGTGGAAACTTGGCGAGGAGGACCCGGCCGTCTGGCCGGTACTGCGGGACAAGTTCCGCAATGAGTAAAATATTGACGCAGGAGGTATGCCGTGTATAGTAAAAAAATGTTAACCCTAATATTGCTGTTTGTTTTGTTTATCAATGTGGCGGGACCGGTACAAGTTGGTCATGCCGCCGCTTTAGATAATGTCATCGGTACTTTGGCAGCTTCCAGCGTCCCGGCAACTGACGGGGGCGGGTCAAATGTATTTGACAAGCTGTTTAACTTACTGTTTGATAAGATCCTTGGTCCGATTTTTAACATCTTTGGTGGGGATAAGACAACCACCACGCCAGATAAGCCGGTAAAAGTAACACCACTGCCATCTGGCGGCGATGTCAATAGCAGCGGCCTGCGCGGGAAAACGATTGTCGTTGACCCCGGGCATGGCGGCAGCAATCCAGGTGCCGTGGCCAATGGCACCAGGGAAACGGATAATAACCTGGCTGTCAGCTTAAAATTGCGGGATAAGCTGCTCAGTGCCGGTGCCAACGTAGTAATGACCCGGGAAACTGACCGTACCGTTGCTGCCGAAGGCAGTTCGTTAGGTGAAGAATTGGCGGCCCGGGTAAATATTGCCGAAGCCAAAAACGCCGACATGTTTATCAGCGTTCACTCCAATTCCAATCCTGACAGTTCCATTTACGGGGCTATGACATTCTACCCTGACGGCAAATCATCCACCCTGGCGCAGGCCGTACAGGATAACATCATTAGACAAACCGGTGCTGTCGATAAAGGCACCTCCACAGCCACGTTCTATGTTCTGCGCAATACGACAATGCCCAGTATCTTAGTGGAAATGGGCTTTGTCACGAATGCCGGTGAAGCCCGTAAGCTGCAGGAGGATAGCTACCGGAATCAGATGGCCCAGGGTATCTTTAACGGAGCGGCCCAGTACTTCAATAATTAAAGTGCTTAACTTATTAAACAGAGACAAACGTTAATTCGAAATCTCTGTTTTTTTCTTCGGCAATATTAGGTATAATAGGGAATATACTTATCCAGGCAGGTTATTTTTAGCAGGCAAGCTACTGGATTGATGTCCTCCCTATTTGCGTATGAAAAGGAGATTTTAATGTATCAGAAGTCAGTATTACCTAATGGAATTCGTGTAGTTTCCGAAACAATTCCGTATGTTAAATCAGTCACACTGGGTGTATGGATTGGCACAGGCTCAAGATTTGAAGATGAGGTTAATCATGGGGTTTCCCATTTTATTGAGCACCTGATGTTTAAGGGGACAGCCAGGCGTTCGGCCAAAGATATCGCCGAAACGGTCGATGCTGTCGGCGGCCAGCTGAATGCCTTTACCGCGAAGGAATATACCTGTTATTACTTGAAAGTCCTCGATTCTCATGCTGATTTGGCAATGGATGTTCTTAGTGATATGCTGCTGGCCTCAAAGTTTGCGGACGATGATATTGACCGGGAACGCCAGGTTGTGCTGGAGGAGGTGCACATGTATGAGGATTCACCGGATGAGCTGGTCCATGATATTCATCTTGACACCACCTGGTCCGGGCATCCTCTGGGCCGGAATATTCTCGGCACTACCGATTCCATCGGCCGGTTCAGCCGTAAACTGGTAACCGCATATTGCCAGGACTTTTATACCGCCGACAACGTGGTTATTGCCGCCTCCGGCAATGTGACCCATGCGGAACTGGTGAAGCTGGCAACACGCTATTTTGCCGGTATGACCGGTAACAAGAGAAATCCGGTCATCACGGCGCCGGCCCTTACACCGGCCAGAACGATTATCAGCAAAGATATTGAACAGGTGCATATCTGCCTGGGGACAGTGAGTGTTCCGCAGAATCATCCGGACATTTATCCGGTGTATCTCCTGAATAATATCCTGGGCGGCGGCATCAGTTCCCGGTTATTCCAGGCGATCAGGGAAGAGCGCGGACTGGCTTACTCGGTATATTCTTATCAGAACAACTATAGAGATGCCGGTTTGCTGACTGTTTATGCAGGAACCCGGCCCAATAACGTTAATGAGGTATTGGGGCTGATCATGGCTAACCTGCAGGCTATGAAGCAGCAGGGAATAAGCCAGCAGGAACTGACAAAATCCAAAGAGCAGATCAAGGGGAATCTGCTGCTGGGCCTGGAAAGCTCAAGCAGCCGCATGTCCCGCATTGGCAAGATGGAGATCACGTTAGGCAAATATGTTACGTTAGAAGAAGTGGTTAATAAAATAGACAAAGTAACGTTGACAGATATTAACCAAATGATTGAGCATATGTTTACAAACGAAAACCTGTGCTTTACTGCCCTGGGGCCTGTTGACACCAAGGATATCAATACGAATATCAGTTTTTAAAAGGGGATAATATGGTTAGAGGTTTTGAAATCGTTAGTCAGTATCTGAACAGCAGCATCAGCCTGCCTGTTCGTAAAACAGCAGCCAGTGCCGGTTATGATATTGCTGCCGCCCAGGACAGCACGCTGCTGCCGGGCAAGGTTACTTTAGTGCCTACAGGTCTTAAAGCCTATATGGCCGGTGATGAATATCTGGGTATTCACATCCGGTCCGGGCTGGCCGTAAAACAGGGGGTAAGCCTGGTTAACGGTCAGGGAATTATTGATGCCGATTACTACAATAACCCGGATAACGAGGGTCATATCCTGATCGCCGTTTTCAATCACAGTGACCAGCCGGTGGTAATTACCAAAGGAACCCGACTGGCGCAGGGCATCTTCTATAAATATCTGCTTGCCGACCATGACTGCCCGGGCGGAGAGCGGCTGGGCGGCCTGGGCAGTACCGGCTGAAAAAAATTAAGAAAAGACTTGGCATAAAGCCAAGTCTTTTCTTAATTTTTTCATATTTTTCTTTATGCCGCATATACATTGATAGAAGCAGCATAAGGGGTGGTTCTTTGTATACGTGGGCCGTTTTAGTAGTGATCATCCTGGCTATTATGTGGTCAATCTGGCTTCGGGTCTGCCACTGCCGTCTGGCATTAGACAACCTGCCCCAGGTTGAGCCGCGGCCGTCGCCGTTTTCCACTGCTGTGCAGGAATTAGTAGCTACTGCCGGCGGGGTTTACCTGTCGCTGGTCATGATTGTTTCCTTTTTAAAGCTTGAACTGCCTGAGCGGATCACGGTGAGCATACTGTCTTTTGACCCCCTGGCCATGACGGCGATCGGGGTAGCCGTTATTCAGCCGGTCCTTAGTAAATTATTTCAAAAAAAGTAGGTGGATGGCTAGATGCGAATCAGTGAAATGACAGGCAAAGAAGTGATAAATCTGGGTGATGGCACCCGCTTGGGTACCATTGGTGAATGCGACCTGGCTTTTGACAGCCATACCGGGGCGATCAGCGGCTTAATACTGCCAAAGCATAAAACCGTTTTTCAGTTTTTAAGCGACAGTCAAATCACGACAATTCCCTGGCAGGCAATCAGGCGGATTGGCGACGAGGTTGTCATTGTTGATTTAAATAATGCCTATAACCGCATGTATTCGCGGTTTGACCGGGAATAAAAAAACAAGTGCTGGTTAAACCTAACAGTAGGCTGAATATCAGACTATTGTTAGGAGGTTTTACAATGACGACAACCAGTAATAACAATCAGGACAATATGGCAAATCAAACGACAATGGCGCAAACCGAAGGTCAGGCAGGCAACGCCTTGGTTAATAACTATTCCAATGCCCAGCCTCAGGCAGCAAGTGCAAGTACTGCCACCAATACCCAGCAGGCCGCTACGGCAAGTACTGCGTCCAATACCCAGCAGGGCGCTACTGCAAGTACTGCATCCAATAACCAGCAGGCAGCCGGCCAGAGCGGCGGCCAGGGCGTGAAAAGCGTAATTGGCGTATTTAATTCCCGCGCCGATGCCGAAAAAGGGGTTAATGCCCTGCGATCCCAGGGATTTACCACCGAAGAAATCAATATTGTTTCCAAGGATAAAAACAAGCAAAACCAGCAGGGCGGCGAATACTTTGAAGATGATATCACCGACGGGGCCCTGACCGGCGGGACGTTGGGCGGTATTGGCGGTTTACTGTTAGGTGCGGGGGCGCTGGCCATTCCCGGCGTGGGCCCCATACTGGCAGCCGGTCCGATTGCCGCAGCCTTAAGCGGTGCTGTCGCCGGCGGTATTGCCGGTGGCCTGATCGACTGGGGCATTCCGGCCGAAGCCGGCAAACGGTATGAGCAGCAGGTTGCCCAGGGCGGCATTCTCGCTATTATCCGCTCTGACGCGGCTAAGGTGAATCAGGCGGCTCAGATCCTCCGTCAAAATGGGGCGAAAGATGTGGAAACCCACGCCTTAAAATAGTCAGACTGGTTTCCTATTGTCTGAAAGTAGTACAGCTTTCAATATTTATTGACAATACTGGAACCTTTATTATAAAATGTGTATAAAATGAATAAGCAACATCCTGTACAGGATGAAGTAGAGGTGCGGGAGTTAAGAGTACTTTCAGTAAGAGTGGCATCAGTGACCTGAAAGGAAAGGGGCGACCGCCGAAGTAAGTTAGACTGCCGGGTCTACACTTATTGGTCTTATATCAAACAGGTTTAAGACTGTCACCATTACTTGGTGGAGCGCTATCTCATCTGATTAAGGGAGGATATATTATATTTTCCTATTGTCAGAAAACGTTGCCATATGGCAGCTGGTGAGAAGCGCTCACCGGCTGCTTTTCTTATTAACAGGAGGTGGATAGCGCTTGACTAGGGTTATAGTTTGTGGCGCTTACGGTAAAATGGGCCGGGAGGTCCTGCGGGCCGTATATCAGGATGAGCACTTGAGTTTAGTGGGTGCGGTGGATACAAATTCTGATTTTGCCGATGTGGGGGAGCTCATCGGGGCAGGCAAGACCGGGGTGACTGTCGGCAAAGATCTGGCGACAGTGATTAGTGAAACCAAACCTCAGGTAATGGTCGACTTTACTAATCCCCAATCGGTGATGAACAATATCAGAGTCGCCATAAAAAATGGTGTATGTCCTGTCGTCGGCACTACCGGCCTGACGGCAGCTGAGTTAGATGAGGCCCGCCAGCTGAGTGCGGCGGCCAAGGTTAATGCAATTATTGCTCCTAATTTTGCCATCGGCGCTATCTTAATGATGAAATTATCGCAGGAAGCAGCAAAATATCTGCCTCATGTTGAAATTATTGAAATGCATCATGACCAAAAACTGGATGCACCCTCCGGTACGGCCCTGAAAACGGCTGAGCTGATTACCAAGGTCAGGGGGGAAATGCGCCAGGGGCATCCGGCCGAAGTCGAAAAGCTGGCAGGGGCCCGTGGCGGCGATCTGGCCGGCATCCGGTTGCATAGTGTCCGCCTGCCGGGCTATGTGGCGCACCAGGAGGTTATTTTCGGCGGTCTGGGCCAAACACTCACCATTCGTCATGACTCCATATCTCGGGAGTCCTTTATGCCGGGTGTAGTGCTGGCCTGCAAAAAAGTGCTTACTATTGACGGGCTTACTTATGGCCTTGAGGATATATTGGGCTAAATGTGCATATAAGTGCGCATGATAACGTCAAACATATGGGGGAGTTGTCGAAATGAAAAAATATAATGTAGCAATTTTAGGAGCAACAGGGGCTGTTGGCCAGGAATTCCTGAAACTGATCGAAGAACGGAATTTTCCGTTCAATGAATTAAAGCTGCTGGCCTCAGAGCGTTCGGCCGGCAAAGTCATTCCGTTCATGGGCAAAGACTACATAGTGGAAGCAGCTAAGCCCGAATCCTTCAAGGATGTCCAGATCGCCCTGTTCGCCGGTGGTTCGGCCAGCAAGGAACTGGCGCCGGCGGCCGTCAAACACGGGGCTGTTGTTATTGATAACTCCAGTGCCTTCCGGATGGACCCGGAAGTCCCGCTGGTAGTGCCTGAGGTTAACCCGGAGGCGATCAGGCAGCATAAAGGCATTATTGCCAATCCCAATTGCTCCACCATTATTATGGTGATGGCGCTCAAGCCGATCCATAATGCGGTTAAAATCAAACGTGTTGTCGTTTCAACCTACCAGGCCGTTTCCGGCGGCGGCAAGGAAGCCATTGACGAGCTGACAAATCAGGTAACGGCGCTGATGGAGAACCGGCCGGTTGAGGCCAATATCCTGCCAGGCGCCAGCCTGCCGAAGCACTACCAGATTGCCTTTAACCTGCTGCCGCAGATTGATATATTTGTCGACGGAGATTACACCAAAGAAGAAATGAAAATGGTGAACGAAACCCATAAAATCCTCAATGATTATTCCATCGGCATTACGGCAACCACCGTACGGGTGCCGGTGTACCGCAGCCACTCCGAATCAGTGAATATAGAGCTTGACGGACCGCTGTCACCGCAGGCAGCCAGAGAATTGCTGTCCGGTTTCCCGGGGGTAATCGTTCAGGATGATCCGGCGGAAATGATCTATCCGATGCCTTTATTCACTTCCGACAAAAATGAAGTGTTTGTGGGCCGGATACGGGCTGATAAAACTGTGCCTCACGGATTAAATATGTGGGTAGTAGGCGATCAGATCCGGAAAGGTGCGGCCTTAAACGCTGTGCAGATTGCGGAGTACATGGTTGAGCATAATTTAATTTGAGGTGTAAAAAAATGCGGATAATCGTCCAGAAGTTCGGGGGGACGTCGGTTGCGTCACCCGAAGTACGGGAACTGGTTTTGCATAAAGTCAAACGGGCCCGTGAGCAGGGCTTCAGCCCGGTAGTAGTCGTATCGGCCATGGGCCGTAAGGGCGCCCCCTATGCAACAGACACCCTGATCGGTGTTGCGCAATCGGCCTGCAGACAGATTGCGGCCCGTGAGCTTGATCAGATTATGTACTGCGGCGAGATGATTTCAGCTGTTGTTATGGCTGGAACCCTGCAGGCGGCCGGTATGGATGCCGTCATGCTGACAGGCGGGAATGCCGGTATCATAACCGATGCCAACTTTAACAATGCCAGAATCCTAAAAAGTGACCCGGCCCGGATCATTTGCCTCCTGCGGCAGGGCAAAGTGCCTGTGGTCTGCGGTTTTCAGGGTATGACCAATGAAGGCGAATTTACCACCCTGGGGCGGGGCGGCAGTGACACCACCGCCTCTGTGCTGGGAGCGGCACTTAATGCCGAGCTTGTAGAAATATATACAGATGTTGACGGCATTATGACGGCCGATCCGAGAATTGTGGATAATGCCAGGATTCTTGACTGTATAAGCTATGCCGAGGTGTGCCAGCTGGCCCATCAGGGGGCGAAGGTCATTCATCCCCGGGCGGTGGAGATTGCCATGCAGAAGAATATCCCGCTTGTGGTGAAATCGACTTTTTCGGATGCGCCGGGGACGTTGATTACCAATATTGCCAAAGAGGATGCCAGCAATGCGGTTGTCATCGACCGGGTGGCCACAGGCGTAACCTATTTGGGCAATCTGGTGCAGATCAAGGTTCAGCTTGACGAAACGGCAGCCAGTGATGCCAGCTACAAAGTATTTAAAACCCTTGCCGACAGCGACATCAGTGTTGACTTGATCAACGTCCATCCCGGGCAGATTATGTTCACCATTAATGCCGACCATACGGATAAGGCTGCTGCTACACTGAAACAGCAGGGCTACCAGATTGAAATTCTGGAGAACTGTGCCAAGGTGTCGGTTGTGGGCGGCGGCATGCGTGAGGTTCCGGGGGTAATGGCAAGTTTTATTGAAGCATTGTCAAATAACAAGATCGCTATTCTTCAGACAGTAGACTCTCATACCTCCATCTCGGCGCTAGTACCGCAAAGTGATGTTGGGGCAGCGGTTAAATCACTTCATGAGAAGTTTGGTTTATCAAATTAATAAGGAGAGAGTTTGATGAGGCATTTCGGGCGGATTTTAACTGCAATGGTAACCCCGTTTAACAATGATGGCAGTGTTAATTATGGTGAAGCTGTTAAATTGGCTCAATACCTTGTAAACAATGGTTCAGACGGCCTTGTCGTCACCGGCAGCACCGGTGAAGCGGCAACCCTGACGAAAGAAGAGAAAGTTAAACTCTATACAACGGTGCTTGAGGCTGTGGGCGACAGGGCCACAGTTATTGCCGGCACCGGCAGTAATGATACCAGAGACTCGGTGGAACTGACCAAAATCGCCGAGCAAACCGGCGTCCATGGGGCGATGGTTGTGGCTCCCTACTACAACAAACCGCCGCAGGAAGGCTTGTTTCAGCATTTCCGGGCGATTGCCGAGTCCACAGCCTTACCGCTGATCGTGTATAATGTACCGGGACGCACCAGTTCCAATATCCTGCCGGATACGGTTGCCCGGCTGGCGGAGCTGAAGAATATTGCCGCCGTAAAAGAAGCCAGCGGCAGTATGGAGCAGGTTTCGGAAATTATCCGGATTACCCCCAAGGACTTTTTAGTATACAGCGGTGATGATGCCCTGACCCTGCCGGTATTGGCTGTGGGTGGCCAGGGGGTTATCAGTGTGGCCGCTCATATTGTCGGCCGCCGCATGCAGGCCATGGTAAACGCTTTTTATGACGGCGATATGGTTAAGGCCAGGGACCTGCATCTGGAGCTCCTGCCTTTCTTCCGGGTCATATTTGTTACCACCAATCCTATTCCCGTTAAAGAGGCAGTTAACCTGATCGGTATCAAAGCCGGCCCGGTCAGATTGCCGCTGGTACCGCCCACGGCCGGCGAGACGGCCCAACTGACCAAGGTTATGCAATCATTAGGTGTGTTATAATTTTTAACCGTTACCGGTAGCGAAAGCTACCGGTTTTTTGTATGTGGAGGCCGGTTTTGCATATAATATGTAAGAGCGAGTAGACCACTTGTTGTCAGCGCATACTAAATAGGTTATAATTATTCACAAGTGGACAGGACGGCCGGTTTCGATTGATGCACTAACATGAACGGGCAGTTACAACTTGAATACTATTATTTTGGAGGTGTATGTTTTTTTGGCACGACAACCAGGCAAAGTACAGATTATCCCTCTGGGCGGGATGGGGGAAATCGGCAAGAATATGACGGTGATCCGTTATGGTGACGAGATCATTGTAGTTGATTCAGGGTTAATGTTTCCGGAAGATGACATGCTGGGCATTGATCTGGTTATTCCCGATATCAGCTATCTGTTGGACAACCGTGAGTTAGTCAAGGCTATTGTCTTAACCCATGGGCATGAAGACCACATTGGTGCTTTGCCCTATGTGTTAAAACAGCTTAATGTTCCCGTATACGGAACCCGTTTGACACTGGGGATTTTAGAAGGACGCCTGAAGGAAAACAATGTTTCTTCCAGCGGCCTGCATGCCGTTAAGTCCGGTGACCAGATCCAAATCGGTCATTTTTCCGTCGGCTTTATCCGGGTAAGCCACAGTATTGCCGATGCCGTGGCCTTATCCATTAAAACCCCGGTAGGTGTTATTGTTCATACCGGCGACTTTAAACTGGATCAAACCCCGGTTGACGGTAAAGTCACCGACTTTCATAAATTTGCCGAATTAGGCGACCAGGGGGTGCTGGTGCTGCTGGCAGACAGCACGAACGCCGAGCGGCCCGGCTATACGCCAAGTGAGAAATCCGTGGGCGTCACCTTTGACGAGGCCTTTCGCAATGCCCGGGACCGGATTATTATTGCCTCCTTCTCATCCAATATCCACCGGATTCAACAGGCCATTGACACAGCCTGCAAATACCGGCGTAAGGTAGCCATCCTGGGCCGGAGTATGGTAAATGTCGTCACCATTGCCTTAGAACTTGGGTACTTGAATGTTCCGGAAGGCGTTATTATTGATATTGATGAAATTAACAATTATCCCGCCTCCGGCATTGTTATTTTAACCACAGGCAGCCAGGGTGAACCCATGTCGGCGCTTACCCGGATGGCCATGTCCGATCATAAAAAGGTGGAAATCATTCCCGGTGATACCGTAATTATCTCGGCCACACCGATACCCGGCAACGAGAAGCTGGTCTCACGAACCATTGACTATCTTTTCCGGCAGGGCGCCGAGGTTGTGTATGAATCCACCTCCGGTATCCACGTGTCCGGCCATGCCAGCCAGGAAGAGCTTAAGCTGATGCATAACCTGCTGCGGCCGAAGTTCTTTATTCCCGTCCATGGCGAATACCGGCATTTGATTAAGCACTCTAAACTGGCCCAGTCCTTAGGGATGGCCAAGGAAAATATTTTTGTTGCCGAAAACGGCCAGGTACTGGAATTTACTGCCGACAAGGGGGCCGTAACCGGCAAGGTAACCGCCGGCAATGTCCTGGTGGACGGCCTGGGGGTCGGCGATGTGGGCAATATCGTCCTACGCGACCGCCGTCAGCTGTCACAGGACGGCATCCTGATCATTGTTGTTACCATGGATAAGCAGCGCGGCCAGGTAGCTGCCGGCCCGGACATTGTCTCCCGCGGTTTTGTCTATGTCCGCGAATCCGAGCAGTTGATGGAGGATGCCAAAGAACGGGTTAAGCAAGCCCTGGAGAAATGCGAACTTAACAACATTACCGAATGGGCTGCCATTAAGTCCAATGTTCGCGATACCCTGGGCAAATACCTATATGAACGGACCCGCCGGCGGCCAATGATCCTGCCGATTATTATGGAAGTGTAAAGAACTGCCCTCTGGGCAGGTTAAAAAGCCCGGTCCCAGTCAGCGCAAACTGACTAGGACCGGGCTTGCGTATGTCCGGGCCTGGTGCCGGCTTTCCCCGCGACAGTCAGCCGTTGTTAAAAAATAAACCAGAAAAAGAGGAAGGCCAGCAACAGCACCCAAAAATGGGATAACAGGAACAATACGACCGCGGCCAAAGCGAACCAGAATAACATAATTAATCCCACCTCTGCTTGTTATTTATTACATCTTATGTTTGGTGAGCAAATATGCTACCGCTGGCCGCCGGCAACCTGGCTGCTAGGCTTGCTGCCAAAGAAAAATACCATAAATATGCCTAAGGGAAACCGCTGAAGCGATCCTTTGGCTTTGCACAGGTCATCCGCAACCTCGCTACGCTCAAACAGTGCAGATTTCTTAACGGAATACCGCCCGGCTTTTCTCCTGCGGAACGCTTTTTCCGGCAATGGCCGCTGGGTTACCGGGGTTCCCGGGTTGCGGGGCTCCCGTCTCTTGCTTTAGTCAGGCATTGCTTCCCCTCCGTTTATCAGGATTTTTAGCCTTTAAAAACTTATAAATTCTGATACAGTAAAAAATACCTCACATGAGGTATTTACTATAGCTGCCGTCTGCGTTATGCTTAGTACAAATCAGAGCAAGGCCCTGCCAGGATCTCGTCCTAATAATTCCTGTATTGACAAAATAATCCACGAGTGCTATTATCGGAATGAAGGCAACATACAAAAATAATCTAAAAAATAAATACAGTTAGGTGCAGGTGCCCGAGAGGGCTTGATAGAAAAGCCGGTTCGAAGCCGGCGCGGTCCCGCCACTGTAATGGGTAGCAAAGCCATGTTTTACCACTGCGACGCCTCTAAAGGAGGCTAGTGCCGAACCATTGTTAACGGTGCGACGCCTCCAAGAGAGGCTAGTGCCGGACACATATGTGTTAACGGTACGACGCCTAGGTCGTGGGAAGGTTTGGTCGAGCGATGACCCGGAGCCAGGAGAACTGCCTGCATGACAATCACCGTTGACCTGCGAGCGATAGGGAGGGGATTTGTGCGTGTTTTGTACCGGCAGTTTTTCCGGCCTGCAAACAGAAGCCTCCTTACGTGTTGTTATCACAGGAGGCTTCTTTTTAATTTGCCGGTTGTGAGCGGACAATAGAAAACTTGTAAAGGGATAACGGATTTTTCACAGCTTTGTATGTTGCGTTACGACACAGTTGTGTCATAATTGCCTTTCAACGGCAATTATTATGCATAGTGCGTACCGGCAGTTCACCCCCAGCCTGCGACCGGCGGCGATTCCCCTGCGGGGAACCCGGACCGGTAAGGGCTGAGCCGGGAGACCTGCCGGTACAGACAGCGTTGCCAGACCTGCGGGCAGCAGGGACCGGCGTACGCGGCTCCCGTGCCAACGCCGGCCGCGTACGCACTGGCAATGTATCGGTCCAGCCTATAGGTAGCGAACAAAGGAGGGGGCAGGAGAGCAGCCAAGCAATACCAGGCAAAAACGGTCAGTCCTATTTGGTGGCCGGCCTGCCCAGGCTGCAGCAAACAACAACATAACGTGGGATAGGTGCCCTTCGGGGCTTAAAAGGGAAGACCGGTGAAATACCGGCACGGTCCCGCCACTGTAACGGGGAGCCATCTGCAGACAGCCACTTAAGCAACCGCTTAGGGAAGGCGCAGCCAGCCATGATCCGGAGTCAGGAGACCTGCCTTATCCAGCAATCGCCTATCGTACCTGCGAGTGACAGGGAGGAGATTACGTGCAGCCATACCAGCCGGCAGGCCCGCGTAAGCACTCCCAACAAGGGAGTCTTTTTATTTATCAGCATCGGCCATCTACCGGCTTGCCGGTCCCGGGCACAGGGGTGCCGGCGTACAAGCCTGGCTTGTGCCAAATAAAATCTAGAGAATAGTTGAGGACAAACACATGAACAAATTACGCGCCATCATTATCCTGCTTATTGCCGCATTTTTCGTAACCGGACTGATAACACCGGCACCGGCGCTGGCCGCCAAAGCCAAGGCCCAACCCAAGGTGCAGACCGAACAAACCATCGGCTATGTCAACCGCCAGCAGGTCTTCACCGCCTACCCCGGCATGGAGGACCTCATGCACCGCATTCAGGCCCTGCGGGTCGAGGCGCAAAAAGACTTTGACACCAACGCCAAAGACCTGGCGCCGGCGGACAAACAAGCCTACAGCGATAAGCTGTCCCGCCAGCAGGCCCAGCGGGAAGAAGAACTGATGAAACCGGTTAGTGACAAGATCGAAGCCGCCATTAAGGCCGTTGCCGAAACCAAAGGCCTGACAGCAGTGATTGATGCAGCATCTGTGATCTACGGCGGTGTCGACATTACCGCCGACGTAATAACCAAAGTAAAACAATAAGCAGCAGCGACGGCATAACCCCGCCTGGTCGTCCTGACCGGCGCGATAACGGCGCCAGGTCAGGCTGCGATAGGAAATCTAACAAGGAGGTGCAGTTTTTTTCGTGAACAGTAAGAAAAAGACTTCAGCAGCCCGCCAGCTGTTGACGGTCGGAGGGTAACACAATACAAAACATAAAACGGGAGAGTGAATGAGTATGACTAGTAAAGTCATGTATGGTACGTACAGCTATTCGGTAAGCCCCGCCAGAGGCGATATTGGCACCGCCGCGTATCCCGACGGGTCTCCTCCCGCCATCCTCGTCCATAAAGGCGTAAGAACAACCTTCACCAATGCAGGGGGCAGCCCCAATATCGGCCCTGACCCCAAACCGTTATATTTCGAAAATGGCGCCGGTCTTAACCGGGCCGCTGTGGCTTCGCTTACCTGGGCAAGCGGGGTAGCCACCTGCTACTGGCTGGTTTATGAAGCCGATGCGGATAATACGACTCCTTTTGTCTGGAACAACCCTGTGGCCGGACCTGTCCAATTGACGAACGGAACCGTAACCATTACCAATCCCTATGCCCTCAAAACCAAAAGAATCAAAGCCACAACTGTTGATATTTATTGCATCGACTATGACGGCAGAATTGTCTTCCGCGTGCGCAGCAATGGTACCAATGGCGATACCTATACGCCCCAGACCGGCTATTATCAGTTCCCGGCGTTGTCGTTCGGCAGCAACCAGACCTATGGCGTCGACCTTGAGATCATCGGCGACTCGGTCTATGCCCTGTTCAACAGCGGCACGAACCTGA
>JAEWGR010000115.1 GCA_023388195.1 Bacillota bacterium | reverse complement strand
ATCTACAGTAGTCTGCTCGATTCTTGCCCGGACCGAATCATCAAGTAAGAGTACCTGGCCGGCTTTTACATAGTGAGTACAAGCCGCCAGAATTTTATCAGCAGCACCTTTACAATATACTGATCTTGTCTGTTTGTCCTTATGCTCGCATACTACTGACATCATGCGCCGGTCTGATTCAAAGGGAACCTCTTTTATCCGCCGGTAAGTTCCTGCCATGAGTTTTGCCGTCAGTCCGGCCTTGGCTGCGGCAACAACAATGGCTGCCTCAGTCGGGTCACCGTCAATTCCCCAGCCTCTGGCGTTTTCCTTATGAATAGATACGACTTTATCCTGTACTGCCCGGGTTTTGATCAGCTTGGCGTTACTGCAGAGCAAACCGGCCCTAAGAGTCAGCATTAATTCTTCACTATGAAGCGGGTTTACTATTGCGCCCTGTAGACAAAACTCGCCTTTGGGTACATAACCTTCACCCGTTACCTGCCAGGTGCAATCATCTGTATAGATTTCCCGCACAGTCATCTTGTTTTGGGTCAAAGTGCCTGTTTTATCAGAGCAAATGGCAGTGGTACAGCCTAGTGTTTCGATAGCAGATAATTTGCGGACTATGATATTGCGCTTGCTCATACGCTGAACCCCCATCGCCAAAGCGATGATGACAATCGCTGTCAGTCCTTCAGGGATAGCGGCAACTGCAAGGCTTGCAGCAGTTTGCAGCATGGCCAGCACTCTCCCCCCCCGGAGCAATCCCAATACAAATACCAGAGCCGATACCCCCAGGCAGCCATAAATAAGATACTTGCCCAGTTCCTCTAACCGCCGCTGCAGCGGTGTTGGCTCTTCCTCATGGTTTTGAATAAGAGCCGCTATTTTCCCCATTTCTGTGGCCATACCGGTTGCAACAACAACTGCACTTGCCCGACCCAGTGTTACACTGGTACCCATAAATAGCATATTGCGCCTGTCAGCAAGCGGATATTCATCCGGACAAGCCAGATCAGCTTCTTTGCGAACAGGCAGCGGTTCACCCGTCAGGGCGGACTCTTCCACTTCAAACTGTGAGGCCGTTAACAATCTTGCATCAGCCGGTATGCGGTCTCCGGCCTCAAGCAGAATGACATCCCCCGGCACCAGGCTTTCGGCAGCAATCTTCATGGTGCGCCCCCCTCTGATTACTCGAGCCTGAGGGGCAGACAGCCTGGTAAGCGCCGCCAGGGAACTGCCTGCCTTCCGCTCTTGCACCACACCCAGAAAGGCGTTGGCTGCCACAATACCAATGGTAAGCATGGCGTCCTTGACCCTGCCCAGGGCAAAAGAAAGTCCGGCAGCCCCCAGCAGCACCTGTACCATAAAGTCTTTAAACTGGGTGCCAAGCAGTTGCCAAAATGAAGGCTTCTTGGTTTCTTGCAGTGCATTCAGGCCATATTGCCCAAGGCGCAGCTGGGCGTCAAGGCCAGCCAGGCCAAACTGGGGCGAGGTTCCAAGCACATCACAGGCCTCTGTCCTGGTTTTTGCATGCCAGGGCGAGGAAGACGGCTGCAGCTGGACTTTATCGATTGCCGCTCCTGCTGTTGCGGTTTCACTGCCTGTTGCCGCGAATTGCTGCAAATCAATTGCTGCCAGGCTTTTTTTCTTTCGCCGCGACAACAACCGCCGCGAGTTTAAAACCACAGCCAGTGTGCTTATATTCAGCAAAATTCCTGCTGTTACGGGGGAGATCAGACGAGCTGCCGCCAGCGCCATACCAACCATGTTAAACCCAACTGACAGCGCTATATTTTGTCTTATTACCTCATTAGTATGACGACTGAGGCGAATGGTTTGGGCTACTTTACGGGGATCGTCGCAAGCGAGTACAATGTCAGCTGCTCCGATAGCCTGCTCTGTTCCCCTCATCCCTATAACAATACGGGTGTCGCTTGCTGCCAGTACCGGTAAAGCATTGACTCCGTCGCCTGCCAATACCACCTTTTTGCCGGCATGCCTGAGGCGCATTAGAAGTTTCACCTTATCCGCAGGCAGCAGCGAGTTCCAGTGCGATTGAAGGCCGAGCTCAGCCGCAACAGGCTCTGCCGGGTAAGCAGCATCGCCGCTAACAACACCAATATCCTGTATCCCCAGTGAGCGAAGTTCGTGGACACCTTCATAACTCTGGGGCTTGATGCTGTCGCAGACACCAATGAGGCCAACCAGACGCCTGTTGACTGCAACATAAAGAATGCTATGGCCCAAAAGCTCAATTTTTTTGGCTTTGGCCGTCGCCCGGAGACTCGGTATCCCTAATTGTTCGATTAATAGGCGGTTGCCTACCGCTACCTTTTGGTTATCTATTGTTGCTTGCACGCCATACGCGGTAATGGAGCGACCCTCAGCAGGAAAAACGGACAGGCCCCGGTTATGAGCCTCGCTGACCAGCATGTTCGCCAGCGGGTGACTGGTAGAAATTTGGGCAGAGGCGGCAAGACTAAGGATAGTAGACTCATCAAAACCGGGAACAAGGGTGTTCACCGCGGAAATTCTTGGTGCCGTGGCAGTTAAAGCGCCTGTGTTATCAAACAAGACGACATCCGTTTGGCCAGCCCGCTCAAACGCCGCAAGATCCTTGATAAAGATTCCCTGGCCGGCAGCTTCAGCAGCAGAAGTCGCCAGCGCGGCCCTGCGTGCCAGCGACAGTGCTGCCGGCCAGCCGGCCAGGAGTACCGCCAGACTGCGCATGCAGTCACGGGTAAGCAGGAAAACACCACTTGCGACAGCAATTGTGCCCGCCATTAGTGCGCCTGCAAACACGCCAGCAGGCGGTTCCTGCTGACATGTTTGTGCCCGACCTATAGTGCGGCTAATTTGAGTGCTTGCGGTCGTATCACCTATTTTATCTGACCGCATTCTAATAACACCGGCCTGGACTTGTGAGGCCGCATATACGGCCTCGCCGGCCATCGGCAGCGGAGCCTGGTGATCTCCTGTAAGCTGATGATTGTTCTGCCGGCGGTATTCTTTTTCAACAGCTGCGATTAGCTTTTGAATCTCAGCCAAACCGATCTCTGACATGTCAAAGTGGACTAAAGCACGGCCGGTCAGCGGATTGGCAGTCACTAGACGTATTCCTTTCTTTTTCAGCATTTCGCAGCATATATACCGGGAAAAATCGGGATTGCGCCTTAGTCCTTGTATGACTATGCGCAACCGTCCCGGTAACAGCCGATACTCCTCTGTTACTACTATTTCTGCTGCCAATCAAAATGCCTCCTCTGCACACCATGCTGAAAAAAGCGGCAGCAAGGATCGCTCCTTGCTGTTTATTGTGAACTTAACCAACGATTAGAATAACTTTAGCCGGGCCGGGAATACCTGCAAACAAGTTGGGTTCTCTTGCGTATGATTTTCTCGCCACATTATCTAGTTTTTAAGAAACATAGCTATTATCCCCATGTTTATCCATATGATACAAAAAACTGGCTTCTGCCAAGTCTGGCAGGACGACGGACGAAGCCGCCTGTAGCCCTTAGGGCATAGCCGCTCTTACACCCACAAAAACTATTTATGGATTCTGGCAGAATAGAAAAAGCCATGTATTGCACTCGCAATTACATGACTTTCGGAACCAGATACAGTTTGCCTTGGCGGCAAAGGCGGGGGTGGCTGATACAGCGAATACATAACATGGGCAAGTTGCTTTGCGCACCGCCGCGACAATTGATAATAGACATTGGTAAGCATACCATCTATGCATTTTTCCATATTGGCTGTACAACGGTTCCGCTCATACTCAGGATGGCAGGCGATTGTTTGCCATACAGCCGTTACGATATTAAAATTCCCCATTGTTTCTTTTACCAGCCAATGCGGGCTAATTGCATCCAGGCTTTTTTCATAGGCAAAGCTAACAGCCTGATACATCATTTCTGCTATCGCTACTGTGTTTTTATACTGTGCTGTCATGGCTGCAGATCCGCGCAGAGAGCAGGCAGTGATGTCGGCTGTAGCCAGCAAGGCTTTTGATACCGGTTCAAATGGAATTTTCCAAGTCTCGCTTATTTGGCGGCTTGCTTCTATCAGGATATATTTAATCTCTTGCTGGCTAATGATTCTCCTGCCAATCGATTCAGCCTGATAGGTTTCTTTTCCCCTTATTAGGTCAACAGCGAAGGGCTTGATTTTCTTTTGTGCAGTTCTCAAGGAGGCTGCTAACAAATTGTGAATCAGTGCTTGCGAGTCCATTACTGCCACCTGCAGTTCACGTTCCGCCTGCCGCCGTTTTGCCGCTACAGCCAGAAGCTGCAAATGCGGCCGGCTGACTCGTATCTTTTCGGCAAACGAAATAGGCGGACCGAGCCGGTGGTAACGCACATCCACTGTGTGTATTCGCCGGGATATCGCTGTTCTTTCCAGGTTTGCGACTGCAAGCATCAAACTCATCAAGTCCACCTAACCTTTCAGGGCTGCTTGCCTTTAGTGTAACTAAAATTAGCACCTGTTGAGTTAAGCGGGTATTAACTTTATATTAAGTTTTGCCTGCAGCGATTACCTCATATGTATTGTATCCTCTAATTCCAGCAGGCCGCCTGAATCCCTTAATCTCTAAATTCTTCATTTCAGCGGTCATGACTTCGATACTTCTGTAATAATAAGATACGTCCTGGCTTGTGCCCAGTCCTTCAGGACGCCGGCAGAAGCCTTAGTCGCTTTTATGTCCACTGAATTTATTTGTAAACTCTATCCTGAAAAATAATTCTTTGACAGTGTTTCAGCTAACACGTGACAGTCTGGCAGACAGAAAAAAACCAGCACTTATGCTGGTTATGTTTGTATTTTGGGTTCTGCTTTTTTATCCCTTAGAGCTGCATGGCAGAGCAGTTTAGCCTATTTTTTGTGATTCCAGATTTAAAAAGGTCATCAGTTGTTCAGCGTTCCAGTTACTGCTTAAAACAGTGCTGATAATTATATCTGCCTTCTCGGACTGCATAGTAATATCAATAAGCGATCGATGTGTATGACCTGAAAAAATAATGCGGGATTTATTCTCCTTGCTCTCGTTAAGCAACACTCGCCAAGTATTCTTAACCCTCATAAGCTCACTCCCTCAAGAATCCTAACACCATAGTAACAGGGGGTGGGCAATAAGGCAAGCTATCTTACCATTATATGTATGTTATTTTTTTTTTACATTGGTTGAAGTACATGAATTTTAGGAAGGTATATTTTATTCACCCCAAACGTTGCCTGCATTGTGATCGCTGCCTGGCCGTCTGCCCGGCAACGGCAATTGAAGAGTCTGCTACGGGTTCACTGCAGATTGATAAATCTTCTTGCCGGCGCTGCGGGCGCCTGCAAGAAGATTTGCAGGCAACGGGCCATAACGTCCCGTGTGCGCCTACAATTTTGACTGGAAAATTATATGGGGATGCAGGGCGCAGCCGCCCTGCATCCCTATATACTATTACAACCATCCCTTTCTTTAACAATCATGAACAAAAGATAACAGCCGGTTAAGATGATAAAAACTCACCCTAACCGGCTGTTTTTGCTTCTATTGGAATCATCGTTATTATTACTGCCTTGCTTCCCATATTATCCGGCTATGCGGCAATACAGTCAAAAACTCTGCCGACGGCCAGGGACCTGTAACAAGCTGCTTAAGCCAGGTAAGCTCGCCATCTATACTATCTGCCGGGAGATTATGGCGGCGCAAGCGGTCCGCCATGTCAGCCCGGGCCTGATTCAAATCATAAGCCCCTGTATCAATAAACAAAAATCGTTTGTAATTTGCCAGCATCATGCCATAAACTATCGCCGTCTTGCGCTCTCCCATACGCGCCAGCGTGTCGTAGTAACAGGCATTAGAGAATTTCAACCACCCGGCTGTTAGAAAGAAGGAAGGAATACTGGAGGCTTCGGCAAATCTTTTGCGTGAGCCCAATAAGAGAGGAATGCAGTCATCCACCCGGGGAATAATCAGCGTAAAATCATGAGTAACAAGATCTTTAATGGCTCCGCCACACAAACCGTAGGCCAGGAGTACGCGGCGGACTTCCGGGCCCACAGCGTCCAGCTCTTGCTGGAGCGCAGCCCGCATCTGGTCTGTGGGTTTGTCATGCCAGGCCGCTGCGGTGAAGATCAGCCGGGGCGGCGCAGGCAGCATAGCTGCCACCTTTCTCACCTCGTCCTCTAAGGTGCCACAACTAATTACCACCGTGTCCATAATCTGCCTCCCGTCATAAAGTATTTTCTGATCAGCATCGTAAGCTGCTCTTCCTTACCCAACACACCTTTAGGAGCAGCCACGCTTATAAGTCCGTACCGGACGTACTGTCAGAACCTGCCGCCTGCGCCAGCGTTAAGCCTTGCGTTTCCGGCGCCAGGGCTATACAAATTACCAATCCCACCAAGGTAATCCCCGCCATAATGAGCATGGTTGTCCCCAGCCCATAAACCTGTAACCATTGAGGTAAAGAATAGGTACCCACACAGGCCCCGATACGGCTTACAGCCGTGCCAATGCCGACCGCCGTTGCCCTTATCTCTGTCGGAAATAATTCATTAGGATACAGCCATTCCAGAATGTTGGGCCCGCCCGAAGCCACAGCATAAACAGCAAATCCGGCTATAATCACCCAGCTTGCAGCGTCCGGGAACAGCCCCAAAATTAACATCCCTGCGGTCATAAACGCAAAACTCCGGATAATGAGCGGCCGCCGCCCCACTTTATTGATCAACAGTAAGGCCTGGAGTATGCCGATGACAAAAAACATGCTAATAGCTATATCTCCTAGCATAGCGTCTTTGCCGCGGGCCAGGCCGAACATTGACAGAATTACCGGCCCAAAAGTGTAAATGGCAAATAGCGGAACGATTTGACACATCCAAAAACCGCAGACCAAGATAATCCGTTTCAGATACATTGGTTCGAGAAGCTTGCTTAAGCGGGTTTCCACTACGGTTTGGTCGATGGTATCCATGTCGGCCTCCGGCCCATACACTTGTTTCACCGCAGCCCGGGCTTCGTCCACCCGGTTCTTGCTTAACAGCCAACGCGGCGATTCCGGTGTACCCCACCGCCCTATAACAAGCAGCATGGCGGGAATGGCCGCACTGCCAAGCATCCATTTCCAGCCGCCAGGCACATCTAACAAGAAATACCCCAGGATATTGGCGGCGGCTGCCCCAATAAACCACGCCAGCATCAGGATTCCCAACATCCAGCCCCGGTGCTTGCGTGGAGCAAATTCCGCCAGCAGTGTAGTCGCTATCGGATAATCGACCCCTACGGCTATGCCGATTAGGAACCGCAGAATAACCAGCTCCAGCGGCGTAGTAATAAACATTTGCAGAATGGAACCTATGCCTAATACGATTAGATCAAGTGTATACATCACTTTTCGCCCGAAGATGTCAGTTAAATATCCCAAAAGTCCGCCGACGAACAGTCCTGCAAGCGAGGCAGCCCCAATCATCCCAGCCCAGTAAGCATCAAGCTGAAGATGGGGACTCAATTGGACCAGCGCCGCGCCGATTATGACTAAAATATAGCCGTCCAGGAAGGGGCCGCCGCCGCAATACAGACACAGTCGCTTCAGGAATGGGGTTAATGGGCTTTCTTCGATCACAAGCTTGGACATTAAAATTACCACTCCCTCTTTCCGGAAACACTATCCAGCATCAGCAGGGCTCATTCGTATTGCGCTGCTCAATCGCTGCAGCAGCAGCCTTGCCGGACGTAAAATTATGCGTATTTTCACAGGGTTCGGGCGGGACATCGATCCAGTCCTTACCGGCCTTCCTGATAAAACCATATACAATAATCCCAATGATAAACATGGCCGGGAAGGAACCGGCAACGGCAGCGGCCTGCAGCGGCTTCATCCCGCCCAGGAAAATCAGGGTGAGCGAAAGTCCGCCCAAAACCATTGCCCAAAACACGCGGTTCCATTTGGCTGGTTCCTCACCGGCCCCCAGCCTTGCCGTCGTAACCATGGCCAGCGTATAAGCAATACTGTTGATAACGGTTGCGGTTGAAATAAACAGCAGCACCAGTATCAGGGGCAAGATGATAAAACTGCCAGGCAAGGTGGCAAATATCTCAACAATGGCCCGGGGAACACCATGTGCTTTGATAATTTCCCCCAGATTGAGTACTCCCCTTATCTGTAAATCGAGCGTATAGCTGCCAAAGATCGCAAAATAGGTATATACGCAAGTTACCCCCGAAAGTGTCGCCCCCAGAACAAACTCCCGTACCGTTCTGCCGCGGGATATTCTGGCCAGATACATCCCTGTGCCTATCGCAAAAGCAGTAAACCAGGCAAAGTAGAAAACGGTCCAGCTTTGGGGAAAACCTGAATTCTGAACCGGATCAGTGTATAAACTCATTCTGAAAAAGTTGTTCAGCATTACGCCCAGACTATCAAAGAAATTGTTGAAAATGAACGCAGTCGGACCAATAACTAAAACAAAGGCCAGTAAACCAAACCCTAGCCAGTTCCTAAAATCGCTTAACCGTCTGATGCCTTTATCCAGTCCGCCATATACGCAAATTGCCACAATAAGCGTCCAGATAACAAGTATTGCCGCATCCAGGCCAAGCGTGTGCGGTATACCTGTAATCTTGGTGACCACCTCACTTAGCAGCGGGGTCCCCAAGCCAATGGAGGTACTAATGCCGGCAATCATGCCAACCATGTAAAAAACGTCAATAACCTTGCCGGCATATCTCCCGCCCCATTCACCCATGACTGCCTGAAAAGCCGCACTGGGACGAAACACATCGGTGCCTTGAACAAAGAATATATAGCCGAAGACGACACCGATCCCCACATAGACAGCATAGCTGCTTGGCCCCCAATGGAACAACGGGTACGAGGATGCCACGGCCATGGCCTGAGGTGAAAACGGTTCTAAGCCAAAAGGCGGCGAGGATAAGTAGAAGTAAAACTCAATGGGCGCCCAATAAACAATGGCTGCCGTAGTGCCTGCGGAAAACAGCATCCCCAGCCAGCTTAAGGTACTAAACTCAGGCTTATCCCCGCCGAAACGTTTATTGGCAAACTTGCCAAACACAAAATACAGCACGACTGCAAAGTTAGCTAATATGAAGAGTTCATAGGTCCAGCCCATCGGGCCGGTTAGAAATGCAAATACTTTATTGACTGCAGCGGAGCCTGCCTCGGGATTGGTTATGATGGCTGCACAAATAATGCCAACTAATACTAAGGGTGGCCAAAACAATAGTTTATCAATAGCACCAGTACCTTTTTTCATTTGCCATTCCCCCTACCTTTCAATACGCAAAGCATAATTATACCCATTCCCCCCTGCTGAGGGGTGACGCAAGCAGCGGCGTGGTTGGCTTAGGATAAACCACCCCGCCCTTTGGGCACCCCTCAACAGAGGGGAATGGGTTTGCACGGCTGCTGGCCGGCTTTGGCAATCATAGCAGGCAGCTTTGCCGGCTAAGCAGCAATCTTACTTTCTTTTTTCCATATAGCTCTTCAAAGCAGCGTCTATATCCGCAGACCATGCTGGTTGTACGTATTCAGCCAACATCCTTTTCCAGCGTGCGTTAGCCCGTTGCTCGATTGTTAAACCGTCCTGGTTGACTCTGGCTCGATCACTCAGTATTGGTTGATAAAACTCTTTCCGGAAATGAGTGAAGGTATGTTTGTGAGTGATATATTCTCCACGGGGACCCACCTGTTTAATAGCCTCAAATGCCAACGTATCCTCGGTTACGGTAACACCCCGGCCAATCCGTTTGACCATCCCGATAATTTCGTCGTCTATCATTAATTTTTCGAAAGATGTACAATTATAAGTATCCAAAATACCGGCAGCGTGGAGAATGAAGTTGCCGCCGGCCATTTGTGCCATCAGCAAGGTCATCATGGACTCATAGCCTGTTTGGCTGTCGACCTGTTTACTGTCGGAGAGAGTACCGCTTATCCGGCAGGGAATCTTATAATATTTTGCCAGCTGTCCATTGACCAGAGAAAAGAGGGCGCTTTCGGGGGCGCCAATGGATAGGTTGCCAAAACGCATATCTGTACTGGAGCCGGAAGCGGAATAGACAATCGGCGTGCCGGGATTTACTAACTGAGCCAAAACAATCCCCGCTAAAATTTCCGCATTTTGCAGGGCGATGCTCCCGGCGATAGTTGCCGGCGAGGTCGCTCCGGCCAGGCAGAGTGAGTTGACCAGTTGAGGCTGGCGGTATTCGGCATACGCTATGATAGCACCGGCCATTTTGTCGTCATAGCTAAGTGGCGTCAACGTGCAGGGAATAGAAATAATTACATTCTTATCTTTGAGGACATCCAGCCCGCCATGGGCAATGGCCGCCATTTCTATGTTTTCTTTAGCGGCTTCATATCCCAAGACACTGCCCATCAACGGTTTGTCACTGTATTTAAGTGTGTGATAGACCATTTCCATATGACGGGTATCAACGTCCGTATCGCCAGGTTCACAGGAGATGTGGCTTTGAATATCGATATTGTTCATCATATGGCATAGTTTTACCAGTTTGATAAAATCATCCAGTGTGCCGGGCCGCCGGCCTTTGTCTATATCTAAAACGAAAGGCGAACCATAAGGACCGACAAAGGTCGTCTGTTCCGTATTAAGTTCAACGTTTTTCTCCGGGTTGCGGGCATGTAAGGTAAACGATGAGGGAACATGTTTTAATTCCCGTTCCACCATGCCTGGGGGAAAGTAGACTGTTTCTCCCTCAACCTTAGCACCACCTTTGGCCAAAATCTCCCTGGCCGGCGCGTAACTAAAGATGATGCCCACTTCCTCCATGATTTTAAGCGAGGTTTCATGGATTTTCTCTATATCTTCCGGGCGAACTGTCTGATATCTCTGCATATGTTTTACTTCCTCCTTCAAAAAATAGCTTCCCTGGGAAACCGGAAGCTTGCTATAATTAATTTACTCTTCATAAAGCCCTTTGCGATGAGCTTTTAGATAGCCCATGCAGTAATCGTCTTTACCTAAAAGAGTCGAGCCGGCATAAACGACTCCCATCATGCTCTTATCGGTAGGATTCAAAATATACCCGTCCATCCCTAATGCCATAGTCTGAGCAACAAATAACCGATTAAGCACCTTCCTGTTAGGCAATCCGTAGGAAACATTGCTCAAGCCGCACATAAAGTGCACTTTGGGATAATGTTGCTTAATCAGCTTGATGGTCTCCATTACTTCGACCCCCGCTGTCTGCACACTGCTTACGGGTTTTACCAAGGGGTCAAAATAGATATCGTCATCGTTAACCCCGGCCGCAGTCAATTTACCGTAGAGGCTATCCACTACCCGCATGCGGTCGGCGGCCGTCTCGGGCATGCCATGATCATCCATGCACAGGGCAACGATCTTGGCTTTATACTTCAGTACCAGGGGCAGGATGGCCTCAAACCTGGGGCCCTCATCGGTAATGGAATTTATCATTGGCGTACCGTACTTGGCCAGGGACAAGCCGGCTTCCAGTGCCTGCGGGTTCGGGCTGTCGATACAAAGCGGCGCCTGTACGGCTTCCTGAATGGTAGTTACCAGCCACTCCATATATTCCAGTTCATTAAACACCTTATTGCCGCAATTGACGTCAATATAGTGAGCGCCGGCCTCTACCTGTTCCCGCGCTATTTGCTGAATATATTGGGTATTTTTCCCCTCAACTGCTTCGCTGACAGCCTTCCGGCTTGTGTTAATCAATTCTCCTACGATTAGCATAATGCGTAACCCCCATATTACCTATTAACTGCTAAATCAGCAGCCATTTCCTTGCAAGCAACAGCATCAACGCAATAACCGTCGGCACCAATTTTATCAGCAAACTCCGGATAGAGCGGAGCACCGCCAACCAACACTTTTACCTTATCTCGCAAGCCGGCTTCATTAATCGCATCGATGGTATCCTGCATGGCCATCATGGTCGTTGTGAGCAGCGCGCACATACCGACAATCTGAGGCTTATGTTCTTTGATCGCCGCCACAAAAGCCGCAGGCGCAACGTCTACACCCAGGTCCACCACATTGAAGCCGCCGCTTTCAAGCAGCATGACTACCAGATTTTTGCCGATATCATGCAAATCGCCCTTTACCGTTCCCATGACAAAGGTGGACACATTAGCCGAATCCTCCGCCGACAACAACGGCTTGACAATGGCTAACCCTTCAGATAAGGCTTTGGCAGACATCATAACCTCAGGAATAAACATTTCTCCTGCCTTGAACTTGGGAGCAACAATGTCCATGCCTGCCAGCAACCCCTGGCTGACAATCTCCAGCGGCTTCACGCCGGAGGCTATCATACCCTGGGTGATCGTTTTCACCTCAGAATCATCACCCTGATACACCGCTTCTGCTAACTTTTCGAAACTACTCATACCATACATACCTCCCAAAAATTTGTGTATTAGGACACAATCAACACTGTAAAAGCTCATCCTGTTTAAGAGCCTGCTTGCAATCAGAAGCTATTGTGCCATTGCCTTTTACTTTTGCACAATTCGTGCCATTTTTTGGGCAGGCCATAAAAGCAGTGCCAAAAAATACGAATATTTAAAAAACTCCTTGCTTTCTTCAATAAAATCAGGGTTAAATAAAAGCATTTTGGGGACGTTTTGGCTCGTAAGGCCTAATTGTCTGTTTAAGCAAGTCAACATAAACAGCACCGGCTCACCCACTACTGAAAAGATTCCTTTCACTGGAATATAGAAAAATTACAGGTAAGTTAATTATTTTTTTGAATATTTGAAATAAATTCAAGGATTGCCAGTCATTTTTAAAAGCGCTGCAATAATGAAAGTTTTCCTTTCAGGTGATAAGAACACTTTCACTCACTTTACAGAATGTTTTGAAATATCGCAGTAGGCACCAATATAATAAACAGGCCGCGTTAAACTTTAGTTTTAACACGGCCCATTTTCTTATTTGTCTCACATCAGATTAGGACTTGCTGTACCTTAATAACAATCAAACTTCATTTCCCCCTACATTAACGGCAAAAATTTCCTCGTTAACCTCTATTCTTTTTAAATAACGCCTTACCATAATAAATAAATCTTTACAACTATTCAATGAAAGATATATAATATTTTGAAAGATTTTTTTCAGATGACAGGAATATTTTCAAATACTGTACGCGTTTGAAATATTAGCTGGAGGCTGTTTTGATGGTAAAGAAAACTTACGAGGATTTAGAAAATGAAAACCGTTTATTGCATTCCATTATTGATGTAGTTTCAGATGGAGTCTATGCCGTGAGCGTGGATGGAACTATTCTTATCTGCAATAAAGCTCATAAAAAAATTGACGGGACAACGCATGACCACGTAGTGGGAAAAAAAGACGTTGACATATATTTCTTGGAGCTCGAAAACTTCCAACGCTATGCTGTCACAAAAAATCCCGAACCCTTATTAGATCAGTACATGACCTATACAACAATCACCGGCAGAAAAGTCGATATTGTATATAATTCATACCCATTTTTTCAGAATGACAAATTATCTGCCATTATCTCAATCGGCAGAGATAAGCCCTCAATAAACGAATTAATTACAACAGCGTTAAATTCTTTTAACAGTAAAAAAACTAACAAAATCACGAACGGCACCCTCTACACATTTGAAGATATTATCGGCAACAGTGCCGCCAGCCAAAGAACCCTAAAGCAAGCCCGCAAGGTAGCGCAAAACCAATCTACAGTTATGATCGTGGGCGAAACAGGCACAGGTAAAGAGTTGTTTGCACAAGGTATACACACGGCAAGTACATACAGTTCCCGCCCCTTTATTGCCGTAAATTGTGCGGCAATACCGGAAACACTAATGGAGAGCCTGATGCTGGGTACTGTAAAGGGCGCATTTTCCGGAGCATTAGATACACCCGGTTTTTTTGAGCAGGCTGAAAATGGAACGTTATTTTTGGATGAGATAAACTCGTTGTCTGTTCCCTTACAAGCAAAATTATTACGATTACTGCAGGATAAAAAAGTACGGCGTCTGGGTGATAATAAAGAACGTCAGATTTCATGCCGGATAATCAGCGCAACCAACCAGGACTTATTTATCATGGCCCGCAACGGTTCTTTTCGCGAAGATCTTTTATATCGTTTAACACCCATTATTTTAGATATTCCCCCCTTACGCGAACGCGTGGAAGACATACCTTTGCTGGCAAAAGAGTTTGTATCCCGGTTCAATGATTCCCTGGCTATGAATATAAGAATCATAGCCCAGGATTTGATGCAGCTCTTTTCCTATTATCGCTGGCCGGGAAATATTCGTGAGTTAGAGCATGTAATTGAAAGCGCTATGAGTATGGCTGAAAGCACAGAGGCAATATTATCTGATGAACATCTGCCCAGGATTATAAAGAAAAGACTTGTGAGTGATCAGAAATCTACCGGCTTAAGTAATATGGAGGCGACCGCTAACCAACCAATAACCGAACTAGTACGTCAATACGAGAAACAAACCATTGAGAATGCACTAATACTAAGTAACGGCAATGTAAGCCAATGCGCTATTCAGTTAGGTATTACCAGGCAAAATCTCCATTATCACCTCCGCCGGCTTGGAATTAAATCTGTTTTTTATAAAGCCCAGTCTACCAGCGATACAACTAGTCCCCCCCTGCTTTAGGATTATGGATATCCTGCAATCGTCCCTACCCAGCGTTTTCTTGCTGAAAAAATAGTCCGGTTAAGGTGAAAGCTCACCTTAACCGGACTATTTTTATCTGTGCCCTGCTTTTTCTCTTATCGGCGAATTAAGACTGACGCCGTTATAGGCGGCATCAGTCCAGGCGGAGCTGACTCTCCACCTGCCCCTCCCCGCAGCCTCAGCTTTGCTGAAACGACTTCATTCATTCACATCGTGTATAAATTCAATAAGCCCCTGCGTTCCGTCAACCCGTATGCGCTCACCGTCTTTAATCAGCGTGGTGGCATCATCCACGCCCACCACAGCCGGAATGCCATATTCCCGGGCCACAACGGCTCCATGGGTCATTAAGCCGCCAACTTCCGTAATGATGGCGAGGGCAGACTGAAATAAAGGCGTCCAGCCCGGGTCGGTATGAGGGGCTACAAGAATCTCACCGGCGTGCAGCACAGCGTCTTCCGGTCTGAGAATAACACGGGCAATGCCCTCGGCGACCCCTGCCGATACCGGACTCCCCAGCAAGGCTCCTGCCGGCACATGATCCCGGCGCGGCGGCACTACGATAATCTCCCCTTCGCTGGTCATAACGCGCGGCGGCTTTAAGGCTTGATACCTTTGGTACCGCATCTTGCGTTCCCCAATGAGTTCCAAAACAGCTTTGCCAGAATTGCCTTGCCGCAGTCGGTATAATTCCTCCAATGTCAAATAATAACTATCTTCTGGCTGCTCCAAAATGCCTGCTGCCACCATTTCCCTGGCTTCCTCCAAAATGGCTTGTTTGCATTCCCCCATGATACTAATCAGCAGGAATTTGTGATGTTCCCGAAGTCCGCCCAAATTCCGGTAGACCTTAATCAGCCGGGAAACCAGATTCGATTTAAAATACCGTCCTTCTCCGGCCTGCAAAATACGCTGGGCCGCTTCTTCCGCCTCCCTTTCCCCCCGGGCAAACCGCTCGCGGTGTTCACCGGGTTTCAGACTTTGGATATTGCTGAAGATGGCGGATGTCAAATGCGTCGGCGTTTCATACCAGCGGGGCGCGGTAATATCAATTTCGCCGGGGCAGCGCATACCATACTCATCAATAAACGCCGCAAACTCGGTGGCAAATTGTCTCCCGCCCGGCACTTGTTCAAGCCCGCTGAAAAAGTTCTGATCCCCGGCCGTTTTCAAATATTCCTGAACGGCTGGCAAGTCCCTCGCCGTGTCAGCCAAATCGCCCAGCACCAGCCCCATCTCGCTCGTAACATTGCCGGGAAGTGATTTATTTAATTGATTCAACTCTGCTTGGTGGCCAAACTCACGGATACATATTTTCTTCAGCAGGGCATTGGCGGCAAAACCGGCAATAAGATAGGGACTAATATTGTGAATAAGTTCCATGAAAATAGAATCCAGCTGTTCTTGAACCGCTGTAATCCGCTCAACACCCCGTACTTCGCTCAGCACCTGACGAGTCTGGGCAACACGCTGCCGCACAAAATTGTCAACCTGCTCCCTGCCCACTTGCGGGTCCCCGCTGCGAAGTATTTTCCAAACTCTTCGCATAACCGGCATGAGTATTTTTCCCACGGTGGAAACTGTCACGGCCCCTTCCGCCTGATCTCCTTTAAGAAATTCAGGACGCTTAACAACAACGTCAATTGCGCGGCTCATCGCCTCATCGGCGTTACTCAGCAGCTTGGGAACAATCAGGCGGGCCAGTTTATTATGAAGAATGTCCGACAAGTCAAGAAAAATTCTTCCCCCTGCCGTTCTGATAATCTGCGGCGAAACCAGGGTATGTAACACCGACAACCCTAATGGCTTAAAAGCATCGGTCATCATTTGCGCATGACCGAACGACAGCATTACGCGTACCGGCTGCTCCGGCATAGCCGGCAACGGATACAGCGTGGTAATGGGCCGGCTCTGAACAACAAAAAACTCATTTTGGGCAACACAAAATTCTATATCCTGCGGCTGACCGTAGTGCTTTTCCACTTTTTTTCCTAACCCGGCCAAGTCGATGATTTGCCGGTCGGTCAGGACTTGCTGTTCCTGCTGGGCGGCTGGCAGCTCGGTTGTGACTGTGCCGCCCTCCGGCACAGAATAAATGGCTAGTTTTTTACGAGATATTTTCTTGCTGAGAATGGCCTGATTTTTCACCTTGTATAAGTCAGCTGTAACCAGGCCGGACACCAGTGCTTCGCCCAAACCATAACTGGCGTCAATAGAAACAACGGTTCGATTGCCGCTTACCGGATCAGCAGTAAACATGATCCCGGACACCTCCGGCATGACCATTTGCTGAATGACAATCGACAGATAGACCTCCCGGTGGTCAAAGCCATTTTTGGCCCGGTAAACAATAGCCCGGTCGGTAAATAAGGAGGCCCAGCAGGCGCGAACATGCTGCAGCAGTTCTTCCCGGCCTTTAATATTTAAATAGGTATCCTGCTGGCCGGCAAACGAGGCAGTAGGCAAATCCTCGGCAGTCGCACTGGAACGAACGGCATAATAATTCTCTGGCCCTGCTTTTTCCCAGGCCCGGAGGATTTCAGCAGTAATGGTCTCAGGGATTGTCAGCTGCTGCAAATGCGTGCGTATACCCTGGCCTATTTCCCTGACCTGATTTAAGTCAGCAGCATCCATCGTCCGCAACCTGCCAAAAAACGCCGCCATTGCCGGACTGGTGGCAACAAAGTCGCGGTACGCAAGTGTTGTCACGCAAAAACCACCGGGAACAGGAAAACCAGCCTGCGTCATCTCGCCCAGATTGGCCCCCTTCCCCCCCACTAACGGCAGGCTGGAACGATTAATTTGCTCAAAAAATAGCACGTACTGTTTCATCATGCCTCACCTCATTCAGATTGGTTGAGCGTATATAGGCTTTCAACTTGCGCGGTTGTCTTATAATACTATTCTCTTGTTGGTCATTCCAGATACTTAGAAACAGGTAAAAAAAGAGCCAGCAGGTGGTTCGCCCCAGTATCTGACTCATTTCCAATCAGCTTTTCCGGTAAACGATTATAAAAAGATTTTAATCTTTTTTATAAACCTTTTAAATATGCTTTAAATCCTGTTTAATATCTTGCTTTACAATAACTTCATACGAGTTTAGGAGGTTGTTAAGCATGAATAAAATTAACATTTTGTACGGCATGGTTAAAGCAATGAACAGGGTGAATGCATATGAATCTTAGGAAAGTATATACTATTCACCCCGAGCTCTGCACACGTTGTAATCGCTGCCTGGCCGTCTGCCCGGCAATGGCGATTGCCGGGTCTGATAGTGGTTCACTGCAGATTGATAAAACGGCTTGCCGGCGCTGCGGCAGCTGCAAAAAATTCTGCAGGCAACGGGCCATTACTTCCCGTGTGCGTCTGCAGTTTTGACCAGTTCTGTTAATCCTGTCAAGAATAAAGCGGAAAACTGAGCCGGATATTAAGCACAACAAAAACAGGATATGTCTTTAGTCCTTATTTAAACAGCCCGAACGGCCATACCGTTCGGGCTGTTACCTTTATCGGGAAATGTAACATTTGAACTACCGTTCGCTAGATCTTACTATCTGTACCAAACTCCACATACCGGCTGGGAGCAATCAGATAGACTCCCTAGTAATAGTTTTTGTCAAAAACACGGCCCAAGCCACCCCAGCCCCCGTTAGGCCGGCCATACCCACGAATACGAACCCCCAGACCATACCCGCCCAGCCGATTATTACCCCAACAGCCAGCGGCCCCAATAACATGCCCATACCGTAGATGGTCTGGAAAAACCCCATCGCGGTGGCCTGCCGGTGGCCGGCGACATCCCGGATGCCCAGGCTCATAAGAATTGGGAAAACCAGTCCCCGGGCGAAACCGGCTATTGCCTGGGTCACAAACAGGGTTGTGATGTCCGGGACAAAGGGAATAACAAAGCAGCCGGCGGCCATCATCAAAAAACCTCCGGCCACCATAAAGCGCTCGCTGAAAACACGCCGGAAAAAAGTGGCGCTAAGGAGCGATGCCAATATACCTGGCAGCAAGTAGATCATCGGCAGTAAGCCGATCTCGGCGAAACTGGCACCAAGGTTCTTGGCGACTAACGGCACGAAGCTGAACACTGTCCCGAAGCTAATGACCTGGATCATCATGCCTAGCAGCGACGGCAGCGCCAGCGACCAATCGCGGGCCATAGCCACAATATCGCCCGGACGAACTGGCTCCCGCGCCGTCTGCGCGGGTACCTCACGGACAACCAGGTTGCATACCAGGGCCGGCAAAGCGATTAGCGCCGCCAACAGGAAAGACTGTTCCTGACCGTAGTATTGGGCGACCAGACCACCGGCAAACATCGCCGACATCTCACCGGAGTTGACGATGGCATTGACCAAACCCATGGCCTTACCGCTCTCGGCCGGCGGATAGCAGTGGACGAAGAACACTGTCTGCAGCACCCAGGCGGTGGCGGCGATGCCGGAAAGCAGCCGGAAGAAAAGCAGGCAGTATATGTCGCGAAACAACCACATACCCAGGCTGCCGGCCAGACCGAGAAGGGTACCGGCTATCAGAAAAACCTTGCGACGATCCAGCCGGTCGGAAATTATCCCCAGAGGCAGCCGCAGCAGCACCTGGGTCAGGCCGTAAGACCCCAGAATGACGCCGATCATCTGGTAACTGGCTCCAAGCTCCTTGGCATAAGTCGGCAAAATGGGTATATAGGTAGAAAGCGAAAACCAATATAGCCAGAACGAAAGCCCGACTATTACTTTTTGTGGCACAGAATCCATGTTATTTCCTCTTGTGAACAAATATAATATCAAGCAGTCAAACAGGGTCGCTGTTGGCAAAAAACCGAATATAGTAATACTTCTAATAACATGCCAGTTATCCTGCCTGCCAATGAAAACAGCACTTTAAATACCATCTTTGGCCGGAATTCTTCCGGCTGTATTTGTATCCGACCGGGGAACAGGCAGAGTAAAAGCCATAACTGCCGCTACTATCGCCAAATAAGTAACTAATTGCATGGCGAGTGGCAATCCATAGTTATCGGCAAACCAGCCTAATGCCGGCGCGGTTATACCGCCCACACTTACGGCCAGCCCCAGCGTGACTCCGGAAGCTAAGCCAAGCCGGTTGGGAAGATATTTTTGTCCCAGAACTGTCATCGGACTATTAGGTGCAAACAGAGCCACGCCTATAGGGATGAGCAGCAAGGTTGCTAAAGAAGCATCTTTAACCATGTTAAAGACCATTAAGAAGGGAAGCAGCACAACAAATCCAATCCGGATGATTCTAGTATGACCAAACCTGTCTGCCAGCTGTCCGCCAAATAAAGTACTTATTGCTCCAACCGTGAATAAAATAGTCAACGCCGAGCCGCCGGCTGCATTTGATTGCTGAAGTATGTTAATCCAGTATAGCGGTAAAAAAGTATTCAGACCATAAAACATGATCGAGCGGCAAAATAAAACTACCGTGAGTCTGGAAAAAGGAGCCCATTCTTCCTTCTCTTCGGCCATATTCCTACTTTTGTCCGCTTTTGTAGCAAGCTTCTCAAACTCATTCAGTTTACCGGCCTGAGAGGCTATGATTGCCGCCATAATAGCTGCAGGGACAATCAGGATCAGTGTCCCTTGCAGTCCCCATAAT
>JAEWGR010000110.1 GCA_023388195.1 Bacillota bacterium | reverse complement strand
GACCTGGGAACGGAATCAGGACCGGCCTAACGGCAAACTTATTTTAGTTTCGGCTATTAATCCTACACCGGCCGGTGAAGGCAAAACAACCACAACGGTTGGGTTGGGAGATTCCCTGCGCCGTCAGGGCAAGAAAGTAGTAATTGCCCTGCGTGAACCATCGCTGGGGCCCTGTTTCGGGGTAAAAGGCGGTGCCGCCGGCGGTGGCTATGCTCAGGTTGTGCCGATGGAAGATATTAACCTTCATTTTACCGGTGATTTTCATGCAATTACTACAGCTCATAACCTGTTGGCGGCCATTCTTGACAACCACCTTCACCATGGCAATGCGTTGGGCATTGATTCCCGCCGTATTACCTGGCGGCGGGTGCTTGACCTTAACGAACGGGCTTTGCGGGCGATTGTCTGCGGCCTTGGCGGTAAGGCCAACGGCGTGCCCCGGGAAAACGGCTTTGATATTACTGTCGCTTCGGAAATGATGGCAATTCTCTGTCTTGCCAATGACCTTGATGATATGAAGGCGCGTATTGGCCGGATCATTGTTGCCTATACCTATGACGGAAAACCGGTCACCCCGAATGACTTAAAAGTAACCGGCGCCCTGACCCTGCTATTTAAGGATGCAATTAAACCCAATCTTGTACAGACCCTGGAAAACACACCGGCTTTTGTACATGGCGGGCCGTTTGCCAATATTGCTCATGGCTGCAACAGTGTATCGGCGACTAAATATGCCCTGAAACTGGCTGATTACTGTGTGACCGAGGCTGGCTTCGGCGCTGATCTGGGAGCGGAAAAATTTATCGATATTAAGTGCCGTTTTGCCGGATTTCAGCCCAGTGCGGTTGTCATTGTGGCCACCGTACGGGCACTTAAAATGCATGGTGGCGTTCCCAAGACCCAATTGGCTGGCGAAAACATGGGGGCATTGGCGAAAGGTCTTGCTAATCTGACCAAGCATATAGAAAACATCCAGCAGTTTGGCCTGCCGGCGGTGGTAGCTATTAACGCTTTTCCCACCGATACGGAAACAGAACTGAAGTTTGTGGAAGCCCAATGCCAGGCCATGGGGGCAGAAGTAGCGCTTTCTGAGGTTTGGGCCAAAGGCAGCCTGGGGGGGCAGGTTCTTGCCGAAAAGGTATTGTCGGCCTGTGATAAAGCCAATAACTTCAGGTTTGCCTATGATGAGCAGGAGTCAATCAAAGATAAAATTGCGGCGATAGCCACAAAAATTTATGGTGCCGATGGTGTCAACTACACGGCTGCCGCTGAAAGAACCATCCAGGAACTGACAGGCATGGGCTTTGACAAGACGCCGATTTGTATGGCTAAAACCCAATATTCACTCAGTGATGACCTGACTAAGATCGGCCGGCCGACCGGGTTTACCATTACTGTCCGCGAAATCAGGGTAGCAGCCGGTGCCGGCTTTTTAGTCGCGATAACCGGTGAAATTATGACAATGCCCGGCTTGCCTAAAGAACCTTCGGCAGTTAAAATGGATATTGACAACAATGGAAAGATTGTTGGTTTATTCTAGACCGCACAGAAGTCAAGCGCAAAATGGGAAAGTCGCCGGGAGGGACAAAAATGCCGAACAACACCTCACATGTCCCGCTTGGGGCCGGTTCTGCCGGGAGTGAAGGCGACAGCAGCTTTCGCCCCCAGCGCGCGGACGATATGGATAATGCGCTGCAGCTGCTTGCCGCAAGCTTCTACAAGGCGTGCCGGCGAATGGATGATTACGGGAAGGATCAGCAGGAAGTAGTCCGTATTGTCCGAAAGATGGCAGAGATTGCAAAAGAAATTGGTGCCCTGTCCGAACAGCAAGTGCCAACCATGCGCAAAGCATAAAAATTGTGTGCATATTATGAAAGGCCATAAGCTGGCATCCTGAGCTGCAGGTGCCAGCTTATTCCTTTGTAATTATAGGTACATGTTTACAGAATGGAGAAATATGCCATAATTATCTTAAGGACCCATAATTTAATAAGCCTAATTAAAGGTAATTGTCCTCAATACAGGGAAGTTATTACATAATATGCTGTCTACTATCTAAGTTGCGGAGGGATACAGAAATGGCCAGACAGATCAAAGAGATAATGCCGGACTTTATGGAGCTTAAGGACGCGATGGCGCTGTCACGGGAACAAAACCGGGATAACCACCGGAACTTTATAAATCCGGATTTGGTAAATCTTATGGGGCTTCTAAACTTTGATAAAAGTTTTGTCAGAGCCGCAGGCACAACAATCTGGGACCGGGAAAATAATGAGTACCTGGATTTCTTAGGCGGCTATGGCGCTTTGAACCTGGGACATAACCATCCGGAAATCGAGGCCGCCGTAGAGTCTGTAAAAGATCTGCCGAATCTGATTCAGGCTGCCCCCAATCCGATTGCCGGGGCATTAGCCAGGAATTTAGCCTTATTCACCCCCGGCGAACTGCAATTTTCATTTTTTGGCAACAGTGGCGCCGAAGCTGTGGAGGGGGCTTTAAAGCTTGCCCGGGCTGCCACCGGCAGAACGAAAATCATTTCCTGTGAAGGTTCTTTCCATGGAAAATCCTTTGGCGCCCTGTCGGTTACCGGCCGGGAAAAATACCGCAAACCCTTTGCCCCGTTGCTGCCTGAGGTAGTTTTTATTCCTTTTGGGGATGTACAGGCCCTTAAGAGCGTTTTGACCGCGAATGATGCAGCGGCTTTCATCGTAGAACCGATTCAGGGCGAGGGGGGAATTATTGTTCCGCCCGCAGGATACCTGAAAGAAGTCCGGGATATTTGCACAAAACATCAGACCTTGCTGATCGTTGATGAAATCCAGACCGGATTCGGGCGGACAGGAAAAATGTTTGCCTGTGAACTGGAGGGGATTGCTCCCGATATTTTGTGCCTGTCCAAATCTTTTGGCGGCGGGATCATGCCGCTTGCAGCCTATACGACGACCGAAAAAATCTGGAAGACGGCATATGGCAGCACGGAAAAAGCTACGCTGCATACCTCGACGTTTGGCGGCAATACCCGGGCGGCAGCGGCCGGTATTGCCACTTTGGCAGTCCTCTGCCGGGACGATCTGGCCGGTCAGGCTGCCGAAAAGGGCGAATATCTTCTGGGTAAATTACGGCAGCTGCAGGCCAAATATCCATTTTTGAAAGAGGTTCGCGGGCGGGGCCTCATTATCGGCCTGGAGTTTGCCCAGCCGGAAAAAGGGCTTCTTAACCGATTGACCGGAGGCGTTGTGGAAAAGCTGGCCGGTGAATATCTGGGGGCAATGGTAGCCGGAGAACTGCTGAACAATCATCATATCATAACAGCCTATACCCTGAATAATCCAAACGTAATCCGTTTAGAACCGCCGCTAACCGTATCTTATGAGCAACTTGACAAATTACTGGCCGCTCTGGACATAATCTGCGCTAAAAACAAAAGCTTTGGCGATATGGTCATTGCCAGCAGCAAAACGATTCTTGGGTCTTTGGTAAAGAAATAGTCAAGCGTATAAAAATCCCCGGCATTCAGCTGAAGTGCCGGGGTATTTCCTTTCATTGCCGCTGGCTGGCAGCAACTTTCGGACTGCTTATCGAATGTCAGGGACCGAACGCTTGGCTGTTAAGGCAATAACTTGGCGAGGATCTTGTCCGGATCAGCATTAGCCGCATTTTCCACAACCTCAATTACCCCGACGATTTCGCCCTTGTGGTAAATGCCCATAGTTCCCGGCGGCTGGGGTGGAAGATCCAATTCATAGATCCCGTTGGTACCGCTAAAGGTTTGAATTACTTTTTTCCGGTCATAAGCTACGATTTCCCATTTGCCTTCGGGGGTATCGAATTTGGCAAAGTTAAACACCACTCGCGCCGAAAGCTCTTGGCTTATAACAATAATTAAGGGTTCCAGCTCATAACCAATGCCCGCGACCTGCACTGTCTGCCGGCTGTTGGCGGCCACTGCCTTTTTAAGCAAGCGGTCAGTGGGAATCCGGCTGATATCATCGCCATAGATACTGGGCCGCTGTTCCCGGCTGCCACAGCACTGGGATTTGTCATTCGTCGAGCAACAGCCCTTGCCTGATGGAACCACGACATTTTGCCGGGAAATATCGATACTATTGAGATCATCGACTACTTTAATCAGCCCGCGCAGCATACCCATCCAGCAGCTGAAGTTCAGATCTTCGCCCTGGGGTGTCAATTCAATGACATTTTCGCCGGCAGTCAGATTCTTTTTGATGTGCAGGGCGGGAATGATCAACTGATTATTGCAGGAATTGATTTGATCACCGGTAATGATCATTTTCAGGGGCATGTTTTTCTGTACATATAAAACATTTGGCACATACCCCTCGTTTGTTGCCGCCAGCTTTATGGTTTGCTGGCCGTTGTTGATTTCAGCCTTGACCAGCATGGCAGTATTGCCGCTGCTTTTAGCAGCATAGTTACCGGTGAATGAAGTATTGATGCCGGCAATAGCAAGTCCCCGGCTGGTCATGATTACACCTAAAATTATTACCAGAACACCGCTGAAGCGGAGGATGGCCTTGGTAGAGTTTTTGCTGAGGAATGTTGTTATTGTGCCAAAAGACAGCATTAGGGGCAATGTGCCAAGGGCAAAGACCAGCATGGCTGCAGCGCCCTGCAGGGCACTGCCGGTGCTTAGCGCATAAAGCTGCATCGTTTGCAAGGGACCACAGGGCATTAAGCCGTTAGCCAAGCCCACGATAAACGGCGAGGCAGCCGGCTTTACCGGTAGGGTAAAGAGCCGGGGCAGGGTCAAAAACCGTCGGAAGAGCGTAAGCCCTGTCAGATTGAGCCCCATAAAAATCATAAACAGACCGGCAATCATTGCCGCTCCGGCCATAAAGCCGATCGAAACAGAGAGTACTGATCCCAAAGCTCCCACAATACCGCCAATCAGGGTATAACTGATTATCCGGCCGGCATTATAGCCGAGTGAGCGTAAGAACGGGGAATGGCTGCCGGCCGGTGCGGCTGAAACTGCCTGGGACATCATGAGGCCGCCGCACATGCCGACACAATGCAGTGAAGTCATGAGGCCAATGGCAAAAATCACCAGATAGGTAACCTGCCCTGTCAACCGCGAACTCATGTCAAAGCTGCCTGTGAACTGGCTGAGGGCAAGAATAACCCCAAATATGGCAGCTAGGCCCAGGTAGTTTTTTGGTTTATTTTTAGCATCGATCTTGCCGCCAAGGGTATAACCACAGGTATGGACTGTTTGCTGAATCAAGGATTCGCTGCAAACGGACAGGTCAAATTCGATGTCAACGGTGTTTTGTGAATAGCTGGCTTTTGCCGCCGTGATTCCCGGTACGCGCATTAGCGCCCGTTCCAGCTTTTTTTCACAGGCCGGGCAGTGCATATCACTGACACCGAAAGTAGCTCTGGTTAACAATCAAGCCTCACCTACTTATTCCAGAATATCCTAATAATGATAATACTAGACTCATAGCCAAGAAGCAATGGAACAGGCGTCTTTTTTTGCGCAGCAGACTGTCTGCGAGGGCGTAAGTCCCATGATGTCTGGTTATATTATATATGTACAATCGGTTGCCTGACCGAGCCGGCAGAGGCTGATTCAATAAATATGAGATTTTTTTGAAATATAAGAATAAATAGTATTGACAAAAAAAAGAGATGGAGTTAATCTATATATAGATGTATATACAACATGAATGGCGACCGGGAGGAGAATAGATTAATGTTAATAATCGGAGAACTGATTAACACCAGCCGCAAGGCGATTCGCGAAGCAGTGGAAACAAGAAACGCCGCTTATATTCAGGAAGTTGCCAAACAGCAGGAGGCAGCTGGTGCCAATTATCTGGACGTAAACTGCGGCACTATGGTTGGACAGGAAATCGAGTGCATGGAATGGCTGGTAAATACGATCCAAGAGGTTACTGATATGCCTCTGTGTATTGACAGTCCTGACGTGAATGCATTAAGAGCCGGGCTTGCTTTGGCCAAAACCGGCAACGGCAAACGCATGATCAATTCGACAACGGCTGAAACAGCGCGTTACCAGGCAGTTGTGCCGCTGGTTAAAGAGTTTAATGCCAAAATTGTTGCCCTGTGTATTGAGGATGCCGGCATGCCGGAAACGGCTGAAGACCGCCTGCGCATTGCCAGCAAGCTGATCGATGATATGGCCAAAGAAGGCATTGAACAGGATGATATCTATATTGATCCGCTGATCAAGCCGCTGAGCACCAATGACAAATATGGCAAGTCGGTGTTGGATGCCATTTATGCCATCAAGAGTAAATACCCTGCTGTTCATCTGACCTGCGGCTTAAGCAACATTTCTTACGGGTTCCCTAACCGGGCTGTGCTCAACCGGCTGTTTGTGGTTCAAACCATGACTGTGGGCATGGATGGCTACATCCTGAATCCGACCGATAAAGCCATGATGGGTGTGGTTTACGCCGGACAGGCTTTGTTAGGCAACGACAGATATTGCGCCAAATACCTGAAGGCTCATCGAAAAGGGCTTTACGAATAAAAACAGAAGTAAGCCTATTCATAAATAAAACATAATTAGGAGGAGTTAGAATGTCAAAAATTGATCTTGTAAAAGCGGTAACCGAGTTAGAGGAAGATTTAGTCATCGCCGGCGTAAACGAACAAGCTGCTGCTGGTGTACCGGCAATAGAAATACTGGCACAACTGCAGGCCGGTATGGAAGGCGTGGGCAAGCTGTACGAAGCCGGGGACTACTATCTGTCGGAATTAATTATGTCGGCTGAGGTATTTGCTAATGCGGCCGCTTTGCTTGGGTCTGCCCTGGCAGAGTCGGGTGACAGCAAAACGATCGGCACCGTTATTCTCGGTACTGTTAAAGATGATATTCATGATATCGGCAAAAATATTGTTTCCACAATTCTGAGCTGTAACGGTTTCAAAGTAGTTGACGTTGGTGTTGATGCGCCGATTGAAACCTTTGTTGAAGCCGTAAAAACCCACAAGCCTGCTGTGGTAGGGATGTTCTGCCTGCTGACGACTGCTTTTGATGTAATGAAAGAAACAGTAGCTGCCGTTAAAGCTACCGGTATTAAAACCACAGTGCTTGTTGGCGGCGGTCCTGTTGACGAGAATGTTGCCACCTGGTGCTCGGCCGACGGCTATTGCAAAAATGCCTATGATGCGGTTGAAATGTCCAAAAAAGCATCAGGCCTATAATACAGTCTCCTCTATAGCCTCCTCTATAGTCCGGGGAAACGCATATTTAATATGACTTGAAGGCAGGTGTCGGCCCTGTATGAATTATAAGCATAGCGGGATACAAAACAAGGTTAGCAGAAAAGAGCCTGATACCTTGCCGGATAGTCAGACTGCACAGCACCTCGTAGCTGCGCAGTACGACCGCGAAGAGATTGCACCGATAATTACCCGGATATTGAGCATTGCTAAAGAGATTTGCTGTCTGTCTGAGCAGGAGATTCCTGTAGAAGCCCGGCAAGTTACCAGAGGTTCCAAAGCCAGTGAACATACGTATGATGGATCCCCTAAGTGAATTTTAATCCGGGTTGCTTTGGCAAGCCGGATTTCCTGCTGGAGACACATAAAGAAAACACAGCTTGTTGTCAGGCCGGCTAGCCTGGGCAAGTTGAGGTCAGCCTGTAATTTTGTAGCAAAAAGCGGAGGAAAATATGCGTATTTTACTTTTCGGCGGATTCCTGGGCTCAGGTAAAACAACGACTATATTGCAAATCGCCAGATACATTACTGAAAACAAGCAGGAAACGGTTGCGCTTATCGAAAACGAGATTGGCGAAGCCGGGATTGACGATCAATTGTTAGCCGATAGCGGTTTACAGGTACGGCCGCTGTTCGGTGGTTGTGTATGCTGTCAGATAACCAGTGATTTGGTCACCGCGGTACGGGAGATCAATGATACAATCAAGCCGGACTGGCTGATGATTGAAATGACCGGCCTGGCAATCCCCGGCAACATAGCAAAACTAATCAACGAATACTGTCATTTTTATACCGGTTTTAAAACCATAACTATTGTCGATATGGGCCGCTGGCCGGAACTGAAAGAGGTGCTGGGGCCGCTTGTTACCAGCCAGGTCGAAAAAACTGATTTTGTTATCATTAATAAAGCGGATATTGCCGGTAACGATCAGGCGGAGATTATCGCCGATATCCGGGAGCTTGTCATAGATGCCCCGATCCGGGTCGCCAGTGCGGCCAACCAATTGCCTTTGGACGTAATTGAGGAGGTAATTGCATTTGAATAAATTGACCGATGCTACTGTATTTAGCAAGAACTATCCCATTGCTTTCGACCGGGAAATTACCAAGCCGGCGGTAGAGCGGGTGATCAGCCGGCTGGTTATGGATATCGGCAGCCCGTTATCACATAATGGCATTATTGTGGGCCATATTAAGGTGCTTGCCAAATTATCGGCAGACGAATTTATTTTTGTATCACTTACACGCCTGGACCGGGTTGATGTACGGTTTTCTGCTAAATGGCCTGTTGCTGCAGAGCTCGGTTTTACCAGGTTTGATCTTGATGTCAATGTACTGATCTTTGGCCATACGGAGGCGGCGATAGCCCAAGTGGTTGATGCGGCCCTGGCCACATTACGCCAAAGCTCTTTATGTGAAGAATAATGCTGTTTCGACGTCTGTTTTACCGGCAGGCGCGCTACATACATTCCACCGGAAGAAGAACTATCCGCTAATTGAATAGGAGTTCTTCTTTTTGGTTTTTAGCGGTATACTTTTGATTGGATATGGTATGGGTAATGATAATACGAAAGAGGGTTTACACATGATTGAGCCATCGGCAACCTATACGTTATACATGGAAGGTAATGACCTGTGCCTGCCGTGCTCACAGGACAAGACTGTTTTGCGGGCGCTTATTGATGGCGGCGTATTTCTGGAGGCCAACTGTGGCGGCAGAGGTACCTGCGGGAAATGCAAGATCCAGGTCCCGCAAGGGCAGGTTAGGGATAAAAACGGACAGGCAGTACAGCCCGCCAGTGACAATACCTATCTGGCCTGCCAGGTTTACCCTCAAGGTGACATAACTATTATATTGAAAACAGCACAGGCCAGTCAAAAGGGACAGGCCACTGAAATCCGTGTTGATGACAGTGTGCCGCTTGTCAGGAAAGTGGTGCTGGCTCCCGCTTATCCGACCGTAGACAATCATTATTCTTTGCAGGAGATGATTCAACAGGCCCTGCCGGCCGGGGGGGCTGTCACCGGTTGTCTGACCGGCAGCGGTTTTATTGATAATGCAGCCATGCTGCGGCGGTTGAGTGAGGTTGTCGAAACAAAACCTGCGCTTATTACCATTACCCTGCTGGAACAGCAAGCTATCGCGGTTGAGGCGCACGATACCTCAAGGGTTCTGTACGGAGTGGCGTTTGATATTGGTACAACTACGGTTGTAGGTATGCTGATTGATCTCAATACCAAACAGGTAATGGCTGTTTGCTCAAAAAATAATCCACAAGCGTCCATGGGTGCCGATGTGATTTCCCGGATTCAGGCGACCCACGAGCTGCTGGGCGGGCTGGAGGGGCTGTCACAGCTGATCCGCCGTTGTCTGAATCAGATTATTGCCGAGCTGTGCTGTACGGCAGCAATTTCTGCCGACCATATTTATGCTGTAACCATCGCCGGCAATGCCACCATGTCCCATCTGGTCCTGGAGATTTCGCCGTCAACGCTGGTACGCAAACCTTATGCCGCCTTATTCAAATACATGGCTCCGCTAAAGCCGCAGGATATGGAGCTGGAAATCAACCCCCAGGGCAAAATTATAATTTTGCCTAATATCGCGAGTTTTGTTGGCTCTGATACGACGGCCGCTATTTTGGCTGTAGATCAGGACATTGCCGAAACAGATTTGTTGCTGGTTGATTTGGGAACTAACGGCGAGATGGTGATTGGTGCCGGCAATCAGCTGTATGCCTGTTCGACTGCAGCCGGTCCTGCCTTTGAAGGGGCCCATATCCGTGACGGTATGCGGGCTGCCGACGGGGCTATAACCGATGTTGCGCTGACAGAGCAGGGGGTCCGGATACAGATAATCGGCAATGGTAAACCGGCAGGTCTGTGTGGATCCGGGATTGTCAAGGCTGTTGCCGAACTGCTGAAAGCCGGTATCATAAATACCAGCGGCCGATTTACCAGTGCCGCTGGGGCTAAATTGCCACCAGCCCTGCAGACCCGCTTGCGGAATCAGGACGGACAATGGGAGTTTGTTCTTGTGGAAGGGGCAAATAGTGCCAGCGGAGCCGATATCGCGATTACGCAGGCAGATATCCGGCAGATCCAGCTGGTAAAATCGTCTATCTATACGGGGATTGAGTTTTTGATGGAGCGGCTGAAGACAGACCGGGAAATGGCTATCTATTTGGCCGGTGCTTTTGGCAATTATATTGATATTGACAGTGCCCTGACGATCGGAATGCTGCCGGTATGCCCCAAAGAGGTTGTCCGTTCAGCCGGTAATGCCGCCGGTACCGGGGCTGCCCAGGCCCTGCTGTCGGCGGAAAAAATGCAGCGGTGTTTCGCTATTGCCGGCAAAGTCAACTATATCGAGCTGGCTGCTCAGCCCGGTTTTCAACAGCGTTTTTTGTCCAATCTTGCATTTCCCCGGCTGTAATCCCGGTTTACTCTTAAGGCGGGCCGGTTAATTAGTATGAGCAGCCGGCGGCGGCAAAAAGGCAGGGCGATTACCGCCCTGCCTTTTATTACATGATCGTATAATGTTGCGGGCGGATTAAGCTAAAATCAATTAGCGGGCAGGTTTTTTGGCTAAATTAGAGAAATATGGTATTATAGTTAGACCGAATACTATGGACTGAAAGGGGTTATTAGGATGGCGAAAGACTGTTCCTTCGATATTGTGTCAGAGGTAGATATGCAGGAGATGGATAATGCTGTCAACCAGACCACCAAGGAGATTACGCAACGTTATGATTTTAAAGGCAGTAAAGCAGAAATTGTTCTGGATAAACAAGCCTTAAAATTATCTGCCGAAGACGAATATAAGCTGGGTGCGATGCTGGACATGCTGCGAACCAAAATGGTTAAACGCAACGTGCCTTTAAAATGTCTGGATGAAGGTAAAATTGAGTCTGCCTTTAGCGGGACTGTTAAGCAAACAGTTACGATTCAAAAAGGGATCAGTAAAGAGAAAGGTAAAGAAGTAATTGCCTTCATTAAGGAACAAAAGCTCAAAGTGCAGGCTCAGATTATGGATGACCAGCTGCGGGTAACCGGTGCTAAGAAAGATGATTTGCAGGCTGTTATTCAAAAGCTGAAAACCAAGGATTTCGGGATTGAGCTGCAATGCATTAATTTCCGCTCCTAACACAAAACCGCTAACGATGAATTGTTAGCGGTTTTTATTTGGCTGTTCAGCCGGGCGGTTACGTAATCGAAAATAGTAGTTCCATCGAGCCGAAGGTGAGGGTAATCGGCACCCGGCAGCCGGTTATATTCTTGCTGTCAGCCGCGTTATAAGCGGTTGCAACCGTCTGCGGTCTCAGGTCGAGCTCCAGACCCTGGTCTGACATATTGATTAAAAATATACCATTATGCAGATTCAAAAATTCGGCGGCACTGTCTTTGGCCAGCTCATCAACCTGGGTAAGTTCTTCCTGACTAAAACGGCTGGCAAGACCCAGCAGGGAGGCATCGTTGAGCAGTAACGCGGTCGAAAGGGTGCGATCACCGATTGCCTGCTGGGAAATCAGCCAACCGTCAGGCTGCCTGGCCGGTGGCAGCGGCCGGGAGAGCAGCGGTTGGTCCCCCAGGAAGCGGACAATGTTTTTTAATAGTAAGGCTGCATAATCATAATACAAATCGCCGGCTTTATCGGCAGGAAAGTCGAAAAATAAGCGAACAATCTGGTCCATATCCGCACTTTGCAAAGACTGCAGCATGTCCGGTGACAGCTGGTTATCCTGCGCAAAGCTTTCGAGGGCTGCTGCCAGCTGCGGCAAAGTGAGATATTGCTTATCAAGGATAGCCTGATTTAAGCCCAAATGGCGGCTGCTCTGCATGGCCAGGAGACTGTCGAGCTGCTGGGAGGAGAGATAGCCTTTAGCCAGGGCGATTTCACCAAAGCGTTTGTCCTGACTGCGTTGCAGTGTGTGGATTTCTTCAATTTGTGCGGCTGTCATCAGCCCGGCGTTGAGGGCCAATACCCCAAGCTTTACCCGGACCGATTGTTCATAAACCAGTAGGTCACAGAGCTGATCAGCTGAGATGATGCCTTTATTGAAAAGATATTGACCAAAATACTGAGTAAACAACATGTTGTCTCCTTTACTATTCCGAATAACCGACAGCCTTGGCAATCTGGGTTTTGTTGTAGGGTTTCTGAATAAAGTCGGTAGCGCCATGTTTGAGTGCTGCCATAACCTTGGCCGAAGTACCGGTGGACGACAGCATGATTACTTTGGCACCGCTGTCAAACTCCTTAATCTGTCGCAGGGCCTCCAGTCCGTCCAATTCCGGCATGACAATATCCATGAGCACAGTGCCGGGGTGGTACATCTTGAAAAATTCCACACATTCAACCCCGTTTTTGGCCTCGTATACCTGGCACTGCATGTTTTCCAACAGGTCGCGCAGCTGCTTGCGCACCAGCATGGAATCATCGCAGATTAATACTTTGTTGTCACCTATGTTCACTCCCGAAAAACTCCTTTCGCTGCCGAAAAATTAGTTATGCCCTGTCGGTGCCGGTACATTCCCGGATTGTAAAGGCTTTATTCAGCCTGGTGCGGTCAAAGGCGGCTTTAACAGTACCTTGCAGGCCTTCCAGGCTGATAGTGCCGCCCTGTTGGCAGGCCCGTTTCTGAATATTGACAAGGATACCCAGGCCGGTGGAATTGATTGTCGTCACTTTTGCTAAATTCACGTTAAAGTTGCAGTAGCCGTCAGCTATATAGGTCAGCATGGTTTCCCTGATACCGGCGGCCAGCTCTCCTTGCAGGTTACCGGCAAGAACGGCGTTTACCTGACTGTTTTCAATAACAAATTCCTGATTTCTCATCTTGATTAAACCTCCAATTTATTTGTATAATGTTCGGTTCTAAAAAAGGCAATGGCGGCTTTTAAACTGGCAGCCATTTTGTTGGTGCCTGTGGAATTAGCGGCCAGAGAGTCCATAACAGCGGCTGTTTGCTTGGTTGCACCGGACACTTCCTCTGCCTGCTGGGCGGTATTCTCAATCACCGTGGCCAGCGAGTCTATCAGGTCGATTATGCGGTCCGACTGGGTGACCTCTTCATCGGTGATTGCCATTACAGCCTCGATGTCGGTGACGGTATTGCTGACAGCCGCGAAGATATTCTCAAGGGCGCTTTGGGCCTGGCTGGCGCTGGCTACACCATCCTCCACCTCCGTCCGGCTGCTTTGCATGGCCTGGGCGGCGGCAGCAGTACTCTCCTTTACGCGTTGAATCAGGGCGGATACCTCGGCGGCACCTTTAGTGGACTGGTCTGCCAGTTTCTTGACCTCCTGCGCCACTACGGCAAAACCCCGGCCGGCTTCACCGGCCCGGGCCGCCTCAATCGCCGCATTTAACGACAGCAGATTAGTTTGCGAGGCAATACCGGTTATGGTATCTGTGATGGCACCAATCTTGGCAATATATTGATTGAGGGTGGCCATTAATTCTTCTGTTTCCAGGGTTTTGTCTTTGATATTGCTCATGCAGGCTACGGTGTTGGTCACTGTATCCCGGCCTTCCAAGGCTGTATTAAGGGTTGCCCGGGAATTGGTGGCGGCCGAAGTGGCTTCGCGTTTGGCAATATCAACCAGGGAGGATAGCTCTAAGAGGGATTTAGAGACTTCAACAACCGAGGCTGTGCCGGCCACTGCCTCAGCGGCTAGCAAAGAACTGCTGCCGGCTACTTCGGCAGCGGTAGCCGATACCTGCTCAACCGCTGCTGCGGTTTCCTCGGCGCCGGTCACAACCTGTTCGGCTGACACGGAAACTGTCTTTACCAGGGAACGCAGGCCGAGGACCATGGAATTTATGGCTGTGGCCAGACGGCCGATTTCATCGGTTGTTGTGACGGAGATTGCTGATAACGCCAAATTGCCGGCCGCAACCTGTTCGACACTGGTCACCATATTGTTAATCTCCCGCAGCGCCTGGCGCAGGATGAAGAGGGCCAGCGTAATCGCGAGGCTTAACCCGGTGACGATCATGCCTGAAAACAGCATAATCAGCCAATTATACCGGCTGTCGGCAGCTTGATATTCTCTTTTGGCCAATTCCAGTTGCAGGTGGATGAGTTCAGTCAGCTTACCAGATACCGGTTCAATACTGGAATACAGCTCTTCAATCATAAAAGCACTTAATGCCTGCTTATCCTCTTTCACCATGATGGCGGCTGCCTTGGTCAGAGCGCCGTCAGCCATGCCCAGGAATCCGTCGATCTGCGCGACCATCTGTTCTTCTTCGGGGGTTGTTACATGGCTTTTATAGGCGCTCCACTGGTCAGTGATCGTTTTGGACCCTTCGTTAAGCCGGTCTCTGCCCAAGGCCCAGGC
>JAEWGR010000094.1 GCA_023388195.1 Bacillota bacterium | reverse complement strand
TATTCATATAAGGGAAATTTATAGCCTACACCCCTTAGGGTTTGGATAAAGGATATCTCAGAATCCTCCCGCTTAATTTTTTCCCGCAATCTACTGATTAAAACAGTAACGGTGTCTTCGTTGCCAATATAGTCATTCTGCCATATTTGATAGAGCAGTTGTTTGCGCGTAAAGACCTTATTAGGGTGTTTCACCATAAACCATAAGATGTCAAACTCTTTTGCCGTCAGTTCAATAAGCTTGCCATCCAGCAAAACCTCCCGGGAAGAGGGGTTAATAGATAACCCATTATGGCAGTAGATCAGTCCCTCACTGTTGACTTGCTTATGTCCGGTTTTGGTACGGCGGAGGACTGCTTTTACACGTAAACAAAGCTCAACAGGGCTGAAAGGCTTAGTTAAATAGTCATCAACTCCGAGATTAAAGCCGAGGATTTTGTCGAGTTCCTGATTTCTAACCGACAGGATGATGATAGGGACAGAAGACATCTCGCGAATGGATCGGCAGACCTGAAAGCCGTCAACTTTAGGCAGCGCCAGGTCAAGGATAACAAGATCGAAATCCTGGCGCTGAAATTGCTCAAGGGCCTGCTGGCCATCAATAGCAGTCGCGACCTCATACCCCTCCCGCGACAGGCAGTGTTCAATAATCCTCAAAATTTTTGGTTCGTCATCTACAATTAATATGTTAGGCATAGCATTCGCCCTTTCTATTACCTAAGATCTGCATGTTATGTATTCAGCCTATGGCTGGAATCTGGTAAATAGGGAGCTTAACACAGAAGGTGCTGCCCGAGCCGGTGACGCTTCTTACCCAGATTGTTCCCCCATGGAGCTCTATCAGGTGTTTGGTAATGGCCAGGCCCAAGCCGGTCCCACCGTATTCTTTGGTTATTCCAGAGTCCAGTTGAATAAACTTGCCAAAAATGAGGGCAATATCATTGTTGGACATACCTTTGCCTGTATCCTGGACCGCAATGAGAAGGGAATGTTCATCATCCAGATATTCCACTTTTACCTGTACGCGGCCGCCTGGCGGCGTAAATTTAATAGCATTAGACAGCAGGTTCATTAAAATTTGCTTCACTTTATTTTTGTCAGCTTGTATTGCCGGCAGCTCTTCCGGTATTTCAATGATGCAAGTCAGGCCGTTTCTGTTAATTAAAGGGGTCAAGATGCGTTCTAATACCATAGTGATCTCGGCGATTTCAAAGACAGACAGGTGCAACTGCATTTTGCCCTTTTCAATCTTGGACAACTCCAGAATATCTCTGATTAAATCCAGCAGATGATGGGCGCTTTGGTAAATATCATACACATATTCGGTTACTTCTTCTTTTTCGGTGCCATATTCAAGGATTACCTCGGCATAAGCGATCATTGCCGTAAGCGGTGTTTGCAGTTCGTGGCTCATAGTGGCAATAAATTCAGATTTCACCTCACTGGCTTCGGCCAGTTTTTTATTTATATTCTGCAATTCCTGCTGATGTATTTGCAGGGTTTGATAAGCGGCTGCCAGTTCATTGGTTCTTTCATTTACCTTCAATTCGAGATTATCGTGCAGTTCTTTTAGGTTTTCGGCCATAGAGCGAAAACTTTCATAGAGAGTCTGGCTTTCCAGGTTCGCCATAGTGTGGGGTGCAAGTACTTCTAAATCACCACTGCCAATTTTCTGGGCCAGGCCGGTCATGTGTTCCAGGGGCTGGACGAATCGCTGGCGGATGATTATGTAGATCAGGGAGGTTAACGTCAGCCAGAGGGTAATAACCGCAAACAAGCGGCTGATCAGCATGGCGTGGATTTTCTGTTCCATTTGGTCCAGCGGGGCAATGATGCTGATTGCACCGGCAAAGTCGCCAAGTTTGGAGCCTTCTTTGGGATAACCGGCAATATCCGGTTGCCCGGCAGGTTCACCATGACAGGTTAAGCAGTCCCGCTCGTAATATAGGGGCAGCATATACCGGAAAACCTTTTTGTCGCTGATGGTGTCTACGGCCCACTCTTCATTAAGATTTTTATTGCCTGCCAGCTTTTGCAGCATTTCGACCTCAAATAAATCAGGCGAATTCTCAGGATTGCGCACCTGTAAGCCGGTTTGCTTGAAAGTATAACCCATCGTGCCATTAAAGAGTTCTGAGATTCCCCGGATAGCTACAGAGGGGTTAAAATTTTTGAAGTGAAGAGTACCATCACTGTCTTTATTTATCAAATCCTGTTTTTGGGCGATAAAAATACGGGTGTATAACAATTGGTTTGCCAGGACTGCCGTACTCCTGTGTATTTCTTCCAAGGCCTGCTGACGGGAGACGCGGCTGTCCCAGGCCAGATACAGCAGCATTAATACAGATATGATTGTAGTAAGCAGCCACATGATCTGAGTATTAAGGCGCATACGGTTAAGCATTTTTGTCACCTTTAGTATTATTACTATGCACATAGATAAAAAGCCTTTCCCGGGATTATGGCCGGAAAAAGCTGACTATTAATGCCCATATCTTACCAGAGCTATAATGAATAGTCAATCATTGTGTGAGCATTTCACCGGGTATTTAGTACTGGGTAGGATAGTACTATTTACATGTAATCTTTTTGTAATGTTGTATTTACTTTCTTGCAAGTTTATATAATGTTTGATTAAGCTTGGGTTTATTTACTCTTTAGACTGAGTTTTGCATCTGTTATTTTCAAAGAAATTTGGGTGAAATATAGGTTGTGTATAATTGAACTAACTCAATATATACAACCTGTGTCCCGGGAAGTGGGGTATATAAGGGGAATAGCAATACAAGGGAGGCGTTCACGGAAACAAGTACCATTGGCCTATGTTTAATTTGCTGGTGATAGGTAAACGGCAATAGCTTGCAAGCACAGCGGGCTGCCGGAGTGTTAGCTATCCAGCTGTAGGATTAACTATAGGGACGCTCATGAGGAACAATGTGAAAAAAAATAACTTTATTACAGAAGTTATTGTACTGTGTCTGCCTGGACTTGAATGGCTATGGATTTAACTCATAAATGATTGCTAATGATGAAGCTAGGGGGGAAGAGAATGTCTGAGTTTGAAAAGTTTACGATCGATATTGCTGCTCATCCAATGATGGAGAGGGCAAAAGAACTGGGATTCCTGACAACTTTTGACCGGGCTAAGGCGCAGGAGCCACGCTGCAATTTTGGGAATACCGGTGTTTGCTGCAGAATATGTATGCAGGGGCCCTGCCGCATTCTGCCGAAAAAACCAGGTGCTAATAAAGGAATCTGCGGGGCTGCTGATTACACGATTGTGGCCAGAAACGTCGTTCGTTCTATTGCCGGCGGTGCAGCCGCGCATTCTGATCATGGCCGCCATATTGCTGAAACCTTGCTGCATGTGGCTGAAGGCAAACTAAAAGACTACCGGGTTACAGACGTTAATAAGCTAATGGAAGTAGCTAGACGGATTGGTGTGGCTACCGAGGGGCGCCCGGTAGATGAGATTACTAAAGATGTTGCCCAAGCAGCCCTTGATGAATTCGGCCGGGTGGCAGAACACCCAAAGCTGACCTGGATTACCAAAACAGTGACAGCAGGACGAATTAAAAAATTTAATGAGACTACCATTATGCCAAGCGGGATAAATCTTAGTCTTGCCGGCTTACTGCATCAGACTCATGTCGGTAATGATGCTGATCCGGTCAATCTTATTTTTACAGGTCTAAAGGCTGCCTTATGTGACTATGACGGCATGCATTTGGCAACAGATTTGTCCGATATTTTATTTGGTACCGGTGTCCCTGTAGTCACTGAGGCTAACCTGGGTTCGATTAAAGCAGATAAAGTGAATATTGCCCTCCATGGCCATAATCCTTTGCTCAGCCAAATGGTTGTGGCCGCTGCCAAAGAAATGCAGGCAGAAGCCCAAGCGGCCGGCGCTGCTGGTATTAATCTTGTTGGTATCTGTTGTACAGGCAATGAAGTTCTGATGCGCGAAGGGGTTGCGATTGCGACTAATTTTGCCACTCAGGAACTGGCAATCCTGACCGGGGCTATGGATGCGATGGTGGTTGATGTGCAGTGTATTATGCCGAGTCTGCGCTCTGTGTCCGAATGTTTCCATACCAAGATTATTACCACGATGCCAATTATGAAAATTCCCGGTTCCTATCACTACGCTTTTGATGAGCACAATGCGATGGAGAGTGCTAAAAATATTATTCGTTTGGCTATTGATGCCTATAAAGAGCGAGATGCGACAAAGGTTAACATTCCACAAATCCGGCATACTGTTGTTGCCGGCTTCAGCCTGGAGTCCATACTTAATATCTTCAAAAGTATTAATCCCGACAATCCGATCCGCGTAATCACCGATGCCATCGCTGCCGGTGAGATTAAAGGGGTGGCGCTGTTTGCCGGTTGTAATAATCTAAAAGGCAGGCATGACAACAATCATACCGAGATTGCTAAAGGCCTGGCAAAAAATGATGTATTTATCGTTGCCACCGGTTGTGCCGCCCAGGCTTTTGCCAAAGAAGGACTGCTTAATGGCGAAGGTGTTACTAAGTACGCCGGTGAGGGGCTGAAAAAGTTTATTAACCGCTTGAACGAAAAATCGGGATTGACAACAGACCTGCCACTGATTTTCCACATGGGATCATGTGTTGATAATAGCCGGTCCAATGATTTCGCGACAATGATTGCCAATGAAATGGGGGTTGATGTTTCTGATATTCCTTATGTTGCATCAGCGCCGGAGGCCATGAGCGAGAAATCGGTGGCCATTGGTTCTTATCATGTAGCCATGGGTACACCTACCCATGTTGGTGTTATCCCCCCGCTTACAGGCAGTACCCTCGTTTACGATGTAGTGACCAAAATTGCCGAGGATGTATTTGGCGGTTTCTTTATTCTTGAAGAAAATCCCCACAAGGCTGTTGATAAATTGGTAGAGGTGCTTGAAGAACGTACCTGGAAGCTGGCAATGCGGGCCAAAGCGGCTGCGCAAGCTGCTGATGCGTAAGGACAACTGGTATTGACTGAATCTATGAAGGAGGAATTATACATGTCGATTGAGCTTTTTAAAGGAGCTTATGAAGGAGCAGTGACTGCAACCAGTTATGCAGAAATACTTCTTCAGCAAGCCATTAAGACATACGGAGCCCAGACTGCTGTCACCTATCCGGATACTGCTTACAGACTGCCGGTTATTACTGCTTTAAGCGGGGAAGAGGTAAACACTATCGGTGATCTGTCAGCTATTCTAAATCGAATTCGCACCACTAATATCAGGGAAGAGCCGACTTTTGAAAATGCCAAGCTGAATGGTGAAGCAACCTTATATGCTGCCGAAATCATCGAAGCACTCAGGTACATGGGTGGCGAAAAACCGGATAAAGCCCCTTATACCGGTTTTTTGAGTGATCCCGTTCTTCGTAAATTTGGTGTGCCGCTTGTTGACCAGACCATTCCCGGTGTAGCTGTAATAATCGGTAAGGCCCGCAGCAGCAAGGAACTGGGGGCGTTGGTTAAAGACCTTCAGACCAAGGGTATCATGATTATGATGGCTAATGAGGTCATTGAGCAGGCTATTGAGGCTAATATCAAAATTGGTGTTGATTTCATTACCTTTCCACTGGGCAATTTCACGCAAGTCATTCATGCGGTCAATTTTGCTTTTCGTGCCGGCCTGGCGTTTGGCGGTATACCGGCCGGGCAGCGTGAGCGGGCCATTGATTATCAGGCTCGCCGGGTAAAGGCTTTTGTGTTGCAGCTTGGCCCCAATGATGTTGTTAAATTTGCCGCTGAGTTTGGAGCTATTTTTATGGGGTTCCCTGTGGTTACCGACCAGCCGGTAACGGAAGAAATCCCGGAATGGTATCAGTCGGAGCCTGATTACAAAAAGATGGTGGCCCTGGCTCTGGAGCTCCGGGGCATAAAATTGAAAATTGTTGATATTCCAGTACCTATCGCTGTCGGTCCTGCCTTCGAGGGGGAAAGTATCCGCAAAACAGATACGTGGGTCGAGTTTGGTGGCGGCCGAACTACCGGTTTTGAGCTTGTGCGCATGGTAGAGTCAGATCAGATTGAAGATGGTAAAATAGAGGTAATCGGTCCGGAAATAGATCAAATGCCGGAGGGAAGCCGCTTTCCTCTTGGGATCATGGTGGATATCTTTGGCCGTAAAATGCAGGAAGATTTTGAAGGGGTGCTGGAGCGGCGCATTCACTATTTTATTAATTATGGTGAAGGCTTATGGCATGTCGCTCAGCGTGATCTTTGCTGGCTCAGGATTGCTAAAGGGGCTCACGCCGCCGGGTTTAAAATCAGAGATTATGGCGAGATCCTGATTGCAAAGTTTAAATCAGAATATCCGGCTATTGTCGACCGGGTGCAGGTTACTTTAATTACAGATCAGGAAAAGATTGAAGAGAAAATTAAACTTGCCCGCACGAAATATGTTGCCCGCGATGCCCGGCTTAAAGGGCTTACTGATGAATCAGTGGAGAGTTTTTATTCCTGCATTTTGTGTCAGTCTTTTGCCCCTAATCATGTCTGTATCGTCACACCGGAGCGTGTGGGTTTGTGTGGTGCCGTTTCCTGGCTTGATGCCAAGGCCTCTAACGAGATTACGCCGACCGGACCTAACCAGCCCATTGCCAAAGGTGAGTGCATGGATGAAGTAAAGGGTATGTGGAAAAATGTTAATGAATATCTGTATGCCAATTCAAACCGCACGCTGGAAGAGGTCAATCTGTACACGTTGATGGATCGCCCCATGACCTCCTGCGGTTGTTTTGAGGCTATTATGGCGATTTTACCGCAATGCAACGGAATCATGATTACTACCCGTGAGCACAGCGGGGACACCCCTTGTGGGATGACGTTTTCCACCCTGGCAGGCACCTGTGGCGGGGGGATGCAGACCCCGGGCTTTATGGGCATTGGCCGCCGCTATGTTGTCAGCAGCAAGTTTATTCCCGCTGATGGCGGCTTAGGACGATTGGTATGGATGCCTAGAGAACTGAAAGAATTTTTGCGAACCGAGATTATTGAACGGGCCGAGGCCGAAGGCTTAGGAGTGGATTTCATTGACAAAATTGCTGATGAAACAATAGGCATTAGTGAGGATGAAATCTTACCGTTTCTCGAAGAAAAACAACATCCAGCCCTTAAGCTGGCGCCGATGATGTAAATTCAGACCGGCTGGCGTTGAAGAAGCACCTGGCAGTACCTTTGCGCAGGCGTCTGATCAGCGCCTTTTTCTTTTGTCAGAAAGGCCAACTTTCTGCCGGCTTGGCACATGCCTTTTGACAAAAGCGTGCAGCCGTCATATTTTCTTTACTTATCCAGAATACAGAAGTTGACAAAGACAGGAATAGGCCTCTATAGTAGATAATAGACAAGGGACAGGGGAGGAGAAAATGTGATGAGTAAAAAACCGGATTTTAAAAAATATGGATTTATTCCGCAGCGTCAGCCGGGTTTGCTGCTTATGCGCCTGCGTAACCGGGCCGGCAATATAACCGCGGCTGACTTAGGTAAGGTTGCTGAACTGGCTGAACGGTTCGGAACCGGTAAGGTACATGTGACAATCCGTCAGGGAATGGAAATCCCCGGGGTAAAAGAAGAACAATTTGAAGAAGCCCGTCAGGCTGTCCTGGATGCCGGCCTGCTGCCGGCTGTCTGTGGTTTACGGATACGACCAGTGGTCGCCTGTCCGGGCACGAACACTTGCCCCTACGGGTTAGTAGACACAGAGGCACTGGCGTCACGGCTGGATGCTGAATTTGTTGGCCGCGACTTGCCGGCGAAAACTAAATTTGCTGTCAGCGGCTGTGCCAATGCCTGTACCAAGCCCCAGGCCCATGATATTGGCTTTAGAGGGGCTGCTGAACCGATCATTGACCATGAGCTTTGTGTAAAATGCGGTGCCTGTGTGCAGCGTTGTCCGGCAAAATCGATGTCGATTGATAATGAAACATTAGCCATTGATTATGACCAATGTCTGGCCTGTGGTGTTTGCGTGCGCCTATGCCCGAAACAAGCGTTGAAAACAGGCCGGGTAGGCTATCATATTTTTGCCGGTGGTAAGGGAGGCCGTTACCCCAAAGAGGCTGAGCTTATTGCTACTTTTGTTACGGAGGAAGAGGTTATCCCGTACCTTGAGGCCATTCTGGCGGTGTATCAGGAACTGGCAGACAAGGGACAACGTCTGAGCATGGTAATTGCCAGACATGGTGCAGCAGCCATTGCCGCCCAGATTGAAAAAGTAGCAGCTACAGTCGAATAAGGATTGACACAGCTGTTTTCTATTGGTATACTTTCACTAATTAAATAATTGACTGGTTGATCAGAAAGCTGAAGACCTAAGTTACGCCATTTTTGTGGCGTCTTGGTCTTGAGCTTTTTTTGTTTCTCGAAAATAGGGAGGTTAAAGCATGGAACATCAAAATAAAACCACCGTCAGACGGGTGGTAACAGCAAGTTTAGTGGGCGCCACTATCGAATGGTATGATTTTTTCTTATATGGTGTTGTTGCCGGCATTGTCTTCAACAAACTGTACTTTCCGGCCAGTGATCCGTTGGTTGGCACACTGTTAGCGTATGCGACTTTTGCTGTTGGTTTTGTTACCCGGCCGCTTGGCGGTATTATCTTCGGTCATTTTGGTGATAAAATCGGCCGCAAAAGCATGTTGGTACTGACACTGATGATCATGGGGGTATCAACAGTACTGATTGGTCTGGTACCAACGTATGAGCAAATTGGGGTATGGGCCCCGGTTCTTTTACTGCTGCTGCGTATTTTTCAGGGCATTGGCCTGGGTGGTGAATGGGGCGGTGCAGTCCTGATGGCGTTTGAATACGCGCCGGCGGGAAAACGTGGTTTGTATGCCAGCCTGCCGCAAATCGGTTTATCCATTGGTCTCTGCCTGGCATCCGGTGTAGTGGCCCTGTTGTCTTATCTGCTGACAGATGCCCAGTTTATGGCCTGGGGCTGGCGGCTGGCATTTTTGCTAAGCATCGTACTGGTTGTTATTGGCACCTGGATTCGTCTGAATGTCATGGAAACACCAGAGTTTCAAAATGTTAAGGCCGCCAATGCTGAATCCAGGCTTCCGCTTGCCGATATGTGGCGGGAAGCATCGGGCAATGTGATGGCCGGTATGGGGGCCAGGTTTATTGATGGTGTTTTCTTCAATATCTTTGGCGTGTTTTCAATAAGCTATTTAACCCAAACTCTTAAGATACCGCGAACCGATGCCCTTATCGGTGTTATGCTGGCGGCGTTGGTGATGTGCGTGTTTATCCCTGTATTTGGGCAGTTGTCAGATAGAATCGGCCGCACCAGGGTCTACTGGATCGGCAGTATTGTCACCGGCTTGTCCGTGTTTCCGGCCTTTTGGCTGATGACCCACAGCGGCGGCAATATCCCGTTGATCTGGCTGGCAATCATCGTTCCTTTTGGTATTCTGTACGCTGCAGTCTATGGGCCGGAAGCAGCGCTGTTTTCCGAGTTATTTGATGCCCGTTACCGGTATACAGGAATTTCCTTTGTTTATCAGTTCTCCGGTATTTTTGCCAGTGGGTTAACGCCCATTATTGCCACATCACTGCTGAAATACAATGAGGGAGATCCGGCTCTTATTTGTCTGTATGTCGCCTTTGCCGGACTGGTAAGCGCCGTGTCTGCCGCCTGGATCGGCGCCCAAAAAGCAAAAAAACGTGCGTCCTGCCCAAAAGAGGCCATAGAAGCTATTCAGTAAAAAATGAACCTACAGAGAGGACGAAAGAAATATGTCAGACATTGTCTTGTCACCCCAGGAACTTCGGCTCCAGGCTGAGATAGAAGGAAAGCCGGCGCTGCATACGCGGCAGCGAACCTATGATATATTGAATTCATTTGCCGCTACAAAACCGTATGTTGATGTGGAACGGGCTAAATATTTTACCGAGTCTTTCCGGCAAACAGAAGGGGAGCCGTTAATTCTCCGCTGGTCGAAAGCGCTCAAACATATTGCCGAACATATTACTGTCTATATCGATGACCATCAGCAACTGGTAGGCAGAGCCGGCTCGCCAGGCCGGTATGGTATCTTATACCCGGAACTGGATGGTGATTTCCTTGGTTTGGCTATTGAGCAGATGCCAACCCGGGTGGAGTCTCCCTTCAATATAGCAGCAGCAGATGCCCGCGTTGTTATTGAAGAGATTGCTCCTTACTGGCAGGGGAAAACTTTCCATGAGAATCTGGCCAAAGCCCTGCCAAAAGAAACGCTGAAGTATACGTATGATCCGGCAGATCCGCTCAAATCAAGATTTATTGTTAATGAGACAGCCTCTTTCCGGTCCTCGATTCAATGGGTGCATGACTATGAAAAAGTACTCAAACGGGGCTTTAGCGGTATAAAGGAAGAAGCTCTGGCCAAGCTGGCCCGCTTAGATCCGCTAAGTCCTGTCGATACCATGGAAAAAGCTCCGTTTCTCCAGGCTATGGTTATTGTCTGTGAGGCCATCGTTCTTTGGGCCAACCGTCATGCAGATTTGGCTGAGGAACTGGCGGGCAAGGAAGCTGACTTGACCCGCCAGGCTGAATTACGGGAGATTGCGGACATCTGCCGGTGGGTGCCGGAAAACCCGGCCCGTAACTTCCGGGAGGCCATGCAGGCCCAGTGGTTTACGCAAATGTTTTCCCGGATGGAACAAAAGACCGGAACCATCATATCCAACGGCAGAATGGATCAGTACCTGTATCCCTTTTATCGGCAGGATATGGAAGCCGGGGTATTGACCGAAGAAGATGCCCTGCAGTTGCTGGAGTGCATGTGGCTGGCAATGGCGCAGTTTATTGATTTGTATATCTCGCCAACCGGGGGCGCCTTTAATGAAGGCTATGCCCATTGGGAAGCCGTAACCATCGGCGGGCAGACGCCGGAAGGGCGGGATGCCACGAATGAACTGACATATTTGTTTTTGCAGTCGAAAAGAGAATTTCCCCTGCATTATCCTGATCTTGCCGCCCGCATTCACGGGCGGGTACCGGCGCGGTATCTATACGAGGTTGCAGAAACAATCAAAGAAGGTTCGGGGTTTCCTAAACTGATTAACGATGAAGAGGTTGTTCCTTTGCTGCTGGCCAAAGGGGCAAGTTTTGAGGAAGCTTTTGATTATGCCGTGTCCGGTTGTGCTGAGTGCCGGATGCCGAACCGGGATACCTACACAAGTCCCTGTGCCTATATCAATTTTCCGGCTGCTGTGGAAATGACAATGTATAACGGAAAAATGAAGCTCCATGGGGCTGAGCAGATTGGGCCGGAAACGGGCGATCCCCGGGCGTTTGCGACTTGGGAAGAGTTCTGGCAGGCCTATGTAACGCAGCATATTAATTTCCTGAAACACGCTTTTATTCAACAACAGGTTATTATTAATCTGCGGGCGCAGCATTTTGCCTGGCCGCTGGGATCGGCCCTTCATGATCTGTGCATGCAAAACTATAAGGATATTCATACCCCGGTTATTGAAGGCGGTATTGATTTAGGCTATTTTGAATTTATGGGTTATGGCACGGTTGTGGATTCACTGGCCGCCATTAAAAAGCTGGTTTACGAAGAGAAAAAAATAACGATGGCCGAACTGATTGCGGCTATGGAATGCAATTTTGAGGGTAAGGAAGTAGTTCGGCAATTACTCCTTAATGCCCCCAAATATGGCAATGATGATCCTTATGCTGATGCGATTGCTAAAGAGCTGGACCGTCAGTGCCTGCAATTTACCCGAAAATATTCTAAAGAATTAGGCGTACATCTGGATCTGCGCCTGGTACCCTTTACCTCCCATGTGCCTTTTGGCAAAGTGGTTAGTGCCACCCCTAACGGCAGAAAAGCGTATACGCCGCTGTCTGATGGGGCCTCCGCTTCGCAGGGGGCTGATTTGAACGGTCCTACCGCCGTGCTGTTATCAAACTATACGTCCAAAAATACGGGCTTTAGAGAGCGGGCGGCCCGCCTGTTAAATGTGAAGTTAAGCCCTTCCTGCGTGGCCGGTGAAGCAGGAACCGATAAGCTGATTGCTTTTATCCGGACTTGGTGTGACTTGAAATTATGGCATCTGCAGTTTAATGTAATTAACCGGGAAACCCTGATTGCGGCTAAGCAAGATCCTGAAAAATACCGTAATCTGATTGTCCGCATTGCCGGTTACAGTGCTTATTTTACCGATTTGTCCCCCGATTTGCAGGATGATCTTATTGCCCGGACTGAGCACACTGCTATCTGATAGAGCTGCAATAACGGCAGGGGGAGACAAGATGTCAACAATTGATACAAGCGGTAACAGCGGTTATGTTTTCAATATGCAACGCTATTCGCTGCATGATGGCTTAGGAATCCGGACAGTTGTCTTTCTCAAAGGCTGTCCACTGCAGTGCCGCTGGTGCAGCAATCCCGAATCGCAGCGATATAGGCCGGAGCTTGCCTACAACAAGAGTAAATGCATTGGGTGTGAGGCCTGTTACCGGTGTCAGACAGTATGTGAATATGATGCTGTTGCTAAGAGTCCGGATGGCACGATGACCCTTAACCGGGATAAGTGCCGGCAATGCCGCCGCTGCGTAGATCAGTGTCCGTCCAAAGCCCTGCATACCTTTGGGCAGCAAATGACGGTGACCGATATTCTTAAAGTGGTAGAAGCTGATAGCGCATTTTACATGCGTTCCGGCGGCGGGCTGACAATTAGTGGCGGTGAACCGCTGGTGCAGGCTGATTTTGTAATCAGCCTTTTAAAGGAAACGAAAAGAAGACGCATTGATGCCACCATCGAAACCTGTGGTTATGCCCCGTGGGCCGACCTCAGCCGGGTGGGGGCCTATTTAAAAACCATCATTTTTGATATTAAGTCGATGGACCCTGATAAGCATAAAGAGTTTACCGGACTTAATAATGATTTGATTTTAACTAACCTGACCGGGCTGCGGAGCGCATATCCTCAGTTGCAGATTTTGGTCCGTACCCCGCTTATTCCCGGCTTTAATGATACCGAGCAAGATATTGGTGCTATCCTCGATTTTATTGCAGGCTGGCCTAACACCAGCTATGAGTTGCTGCCATACCATCGACTGGGCCAACAAAAATACAGCTATTTGGGGCGGGACTATCCTATGGGGAATAGTCAATTAGACAATAACAAGCTGCAGGCAATCCAGGCTTATATAAAAGCCCGGCCCAGACCGGGCTTGGCCTGATAGCAGAAGGCACATCCACGTATTTAATGTTTTTTACTAATTAAGAGGAGCTGCCCTTTACGGACAGCTCCTCTTAATTTTATTCTGGCAAGGGAGTTTAGGAATGCTTGGCTTCGAAAGTATGGCAGTTTGTTTGATCACTTTGCCGGGCATGGGCGGCGCCGCCATCAATGTTTACCTGGATTCCCGAAGCATCACATTGCTCGCCTTGTTTCCAGTACTTGCAGCAAGATACAGTACATTTTACTCCTGATAATGACATCTGTATTCACCTCCTTGAATTTTGCCAATGATAGTATTTCACCACCTGAAGAAATCATGTATTGTGTGAGACCAGAGCAATATGTGGCATTCATTTGGAATATTAATATAGAAATATGAAAACATTCAATTTGTTGTTATGTAAGCAATTAGATATGTACTCTGGTTGTCATAGTGGACAGTTTCTCAGATATCCAACATGAATAGCCTTGGTTATACATACACAAAAATATTTTTGTTGACAAACTATTTAGTAGCGAGTATAATTTGAATTCCAGTGCCGGAGTGACGTAATTGGCAGACGTAGCAGACTCAAAATCTGCCGGGGGTAACCCCGTGTCGGTTCGAGTCCGACCTCCGGCACCATATAAGCATAAGCAGAGAACCCAAGAAGCCGAGCCGTTGGCGAAGGCTGATTGGTGTGAATCGCTTAGTTCTGAGTGATAACGATAAGCAGAGAGCCCAAGAAGACAAGCCGTGAGGCGAAGACTGATTGGAGCGAATCGCTTAGTTCTGAGTGGTAGCGATAAGCAGAGAGCCCAAGAAGACAAGCCGCTAGGCGAAGACTGATTGGAGCGAATCGCTTAGTTCTGAGTGGTAGCGAAGAACATCCTATATATATAATATTTCGGGGCGTGGCTCAGTTTGGTAGAGTACCTGGCTTGGGACCAGGGGGCCGCAGGTTCGAATCCTGCCGCTCCGACCAATTATGTTAATTAATTTTTCATTGGGACTATAGCTCAGTTGGTTAGAGCGCTACGTTGACATCGTAGAGGTCACTGGTTCGAATCCAGTTAGTCCCACCATTTTTTCCGAAAAAACTAGTTGACATAGTAAGTGTAAATGTGATACTATGTATAAGTCGCTGTTGGCAGCCTCGGTTGCTGGAGCACGTCGTTCCCTGAAAACTGAACAATGTAAATAATGCATCATAAAAAGCCAGATGTGCGGTGGCTGTAAAAAGCCACATAATATTATCAGGGATGCGGAAGTAGCTCAGCGGTAGAGCATCGCCTTGCCAAGGCGAGGGTCGCGAGTTCGAATCTCGTTTTCCGCTCCAAAAAATAATGAGCCGATAAAACGGCTTCAATATAATGTGGTCACCTAGTGATTGCAACAATTTATTGGAGAGTTTGATCCTGGCTCAGGACGAACGCTGGCGGCGTGCCTAACACATGCAAGTCGAACGGAGTATTCATTTATGGATACTTAGTGGCGAACGGGTGAGTAACGCGTAGACAACCTGC
>JAEWGR010000008.1 GCA_023388195.1 Bacillota bacterium | reverse complement strand
GCTGGAGCCGGACTGGCCGGATGTTGCCGATGAGAGGCTGCTGACTGATCTTGAAAGCTGGCTGGGGCCGTACGTATATGGATTAACCAGCCGGGCGCAGCTGGCGCAGTTAAATCTTACATCTATATTAGAAGCTATGCTTAACCGGGAACAGTTCCGGAAGCTTGATGCCTATGCCCCGGCTCAACTGCTTGTGCCCAGTGGGCAAAGAATTTCCATCGATTACAGTAATCCCAATTGCCCGGTACTTGCTGTGAAAATCCAGGAAATGTTCGGGCTGAGTGAAACGCCGCGTATTGCCGGCGGCAAGGTCTGCTTAACCTTACATTTGCTGTCGCCGGCCCGGCGGGTTATGCAGGTAACGCAGGATTTGGCCAATTTTTGGTCTAAAACTTATTTTGAAGTAAAACGGGATCTGATGGGACGATATCCGAAACATCCCTGGCCTGATGAACCAACGAAGGCTATACCGACAAGCCGTGTGAAGGCTAAACAGGATAAAACGGAGTGACGTGAGTGCTAGCTAAAGCAAGGCCTGGGGGCAGCTTGACCTTGCAGCAAGTGCTGGAAATTAAATTTAAAAATGATGCTTGACATAATGAATTTGGCATGATAGAATAAATTCTGTCGCTAAACGACATCTACATGGTGGCTATGGTGAAGTGGTTAACACGGCGGATTGTGGCTCCGTTATTCGAGGGTTCGAACCCCTCTAGTCACCCCAAATTTATTTTGTATGTAGGGGCGTCGCCAAGTCGGTAAGGCAACGGACTTTGACTCCGTCACGCGTTGGTTCGAGTCCAGCCGCCCCTGCCAATTTTATAAGGCAGCTACTGACGTAGCTTTGACGATTCATCTGTTGCGTCTCTATTCCAATAGGTGTATTCTTCAATAAGTTTTGTATACGATGACCTACTAGCTCAGTCGGTAGAGCACCTGACTTTTAATCAGGGTGTCCCGCGTTCGAGTCGCGGGTGGGTCACCAATTGGTATTGACATAGTATGATTACTATGATAATATAACTTTTGCAGCGATAAGTTGCAATCAAATGCGGGAGTGGCGGAACTGGCAGACGCACTAGACTTAGGATCTAGCGGGTGACCGTGCAGGTTCAATTCCTGTCTCCCGCACCATAAGAAAAACATTCAGTTGAAACTGAATGTTTTTTTTTACTCAAAATTCATTGCTCATTAATACAGCGCAAAACATACACCTTAAGGCCAAGGTGCAGGTGGCTAAGAATTGCATATTTATGAATTAAACGAGGCTGCCGCGAGATTCATCCTTTGCTACACATGTTTGCCTGGCAGCGAATAAAAGCCGGCGAGAGAAGTATGCTATAACTAAATGCTATCATCACGAGGTTTATCATGGGGCGATTACCTAACATACTGTCCGGAGTGCGCATCGTCCTTGCCTTTTTGCTAGTGCCTCTTTCGGAATCAGCTGCATTATTTGCAGTAACTTATGTTTTATGTGGTATTACGGACGTTGCCGATGGTTATGTGGCCCGGAAGTATAAGGCGGCAACACCGTTAGGCGCTAAGCTGGACAGCCTGGGCGATTTTATTTTTTGGGCGATTGTCTTAGCCATTCTTTTTTTTCGTACCGGCATCTATATAAATAATCTGGTTCTAACCGGCAGCTTGGTTGTAATAATCGTGCGGGCCGCCAATTTTTTGCTGACAAAAATCAAATTTAAACAATGGGGTATGTTGCATTCGTATGGGAACAAAGCAGCAGGCCTGGCCCTCTATATTGCTTTACCTGTTTGTATTTTATTGGGCGGCATGCCATTTACTATTATCATCCCTGTACTTAGTCTGGCCCTGTTATCGGCTTTGGAAGAGACGGTGATATTAGTTACTTCCAGTACCTATAACGCTAATAGAAAGAGCCTTGCCACTAAAGAGTAACCCTGAATAGTACCAGTAAACAGTAAAAAGCTGACGCAATCATGCGGCAGCTTTTTTGATGTTTACTTCAAGCTGATAATGCCCATGCTGGCTGGCCAGTTTTGGACCCTGGCCAGCAGGCTGCACCATTCGGCTGCGGTGAGAATCACCTGCCCGGGCTCTAATACATGAGCCGGTATCCGGAAGTTTTCCGCACTGCCTAAACCGGTGCCTGATAAATCGCCGCCATACGCTGAGATTGCCATGCGGTCAATCTTTTTAATGGGGAGAGTCTGACTGAGAAAAAAGTCTTTACTTACAATTGCTCTCATTAAACTGACCTCCCGGCCGATATTCGTAACCGTAAACGCTCTTAGCAGTATCATACCATTGCTTTTCAGGATAGGAAAGAGGCTGCACGAATTAATCCTGCCGGCAATGACCGGAACCGCTGATTATTGTTACTGAAAACTGGACAATAATAAGATCAGGGAGGTGTTTGGTTGGCGGATCACAAAAAGCTTCTTTATTATCTGACCGGCGGATTTATTCTTACCATGGCAGCTATTATTATTGCCTTGATCATACAGGGACGAAATGAATTTGCCCAGAACATAGCGATAAAAACCTGCTTGCTGACAGCATTTACCTGGCTGGAGGTAAAATGTTCTGTTAAAATTCCCAATACCATACGCATACTGCTTTTGGCAACTATTATTAGTGATAGTTTCTTTGGGCTATATATGGATTTATATGCGACGTCCGCAATCTTTGATAAACTGCAGCATGTTTTGGGCAGCTATACATTTTCGATATTTTTTTATAATCTGATTTGTCAACTTACGCAACCGACAATAAGCCGTACATTTAGCTTTATTTTTGTCATAACACTGGGGTTGAGCAGCGGGGTTTTCTATGAGATCGGTGAATTTATCGGCGATTTGACAGTTAAGCCCACTGTCCCCAGCCAACCTAGCCTAATTGACACAAACCTTGATTTAATCGCCGACGTAATTGGGGCGTTTATTGCCGCTGTTCATATGATGCTCGTATTGCAAATTAATGATAAGCAATTTGACAAAAAGTAGGAAGGAATTTTCAGTTTATAAATACTGATGGGGATAATAAAAAAAGGCGTGTTTATCGCCTTTTTTTAATCTACCGGAATGATAATGAATCTTGCGGACATAGGAACGGCAACTCGGCCTGCTCTGACTGGCGAAGGTGCCGTGCTTTTTTGCTTTACAGGGGATTGCAGGGACGGCTTGGTTGACATTTACGGGGCCAGCAGATGCGCGGTAAACATGGATTGGGCTGACCGGGAGACCAGGAGGGCCTGCAGCCAATTGGCCGGTTGGGCTGGCAGGGCGACCAGGAAGGCCGGCAGCCGATTGGTTTGTTAGGGCGGCAGGGCGACCAGGAAGGCTGGCAGCCGATTGGTTTGTTAGGGCTGCAAGGCGACCAGGAAGGCTGGCAGCCGATTGGCTTGTTGGGGCTGCAGGGAGACCAGGAAGGCTGGCAGCCGATTGGCTTGTTAGGGCTGCAGGGAGACCAGGAAGGCTGGCAGCCTATATTATTATTAATTCGCTCATCAAACTCGTCTTCGTCAAATTCGTCATCATCAAAATCATCATTCCAATTTTCGATATTAGGGGTCTCCCATTTAGGTTTTTTGTACTTATCATCAGACATTAATTATCTTCCTCCCATTTTCCGGTGTAAGGGTTATAAAGACAGTCGGCAGGTGCTGCCTGCCATGACTTTTGCGGGTCAATGCCTTGCGCCTGCGGTCGGCAGTCGTAACAGGCATAACGATATTCACAGTCCTTACATTTAGTTATACAATCTTTCGTTGTACACCAGGCGTCTGTAAGCATTTGTCCATTAAGGACGTCGCCAATTGAATTGTTCAATATATTTCCGCAAATCCGATCACGGGCAAATATGCAGGGGATAACGTCACCGTTTGCGGTAATGGCGATCCGGCCAGCTAAGCAGCTGTGAAATTTCTGCGCTTTAGCAAAAGTTTCGGCATCTGTGTAGAACGGTGGTTTAATCATTGGTTTGCGGTAGGTAAGCGGCAGCAGTGTCTGATCATCGCCCCGCCCTGTGGGGCGCACTATGTCTGGCGGCGTGGGTTCAAGCCCGAGCTGGGTGTATACATTCATGATGTTTTCTACTTCCTGCTCATTGGCTTTCATAATAATCGACGCAATGCGCAAGGGGATATTGTTAGCCAATATTTTTTTAATCGCCGCCATGGTTTTTTCAAAGCTGCCGGCATGAAGGGTCACGGTATCATGTACCAGAGCATTGTCGGCATAGATGGTCGTAGCAATACTGACATTATGCTGTTTAAAAAAATCAATACAGTCATCAGTGATCAGCGTGGCATTTGTGAAAATTTCAATCAGTTTGTAGTTTTCCTGACAGGCCTTGCTAACAAGTTCCTGCCAGTTGGGATACAGCAAGGGTTCGCCGCCGATGAGCTGGATACTGTTTGCCCCTAGCCGGCGGGCCTCGCTGATCAGGTCAAGCCAGCGGTTATGCGGCACTAAACCGGCAGGGATGTGGGGGCTGCTTGCGGAGTAGCAGTGCAGACAACGGTTGTTGCAGCTGGAAGTAAGCTCAAGCCAAAGAAATTCCAGCTCAGGCTGATAATCCGGCAGCGGCCGCTGCTGGTCAGGGGGAGGAACTGTATAACCGGCCCCTAATCCAAGAGCTGTCAGTTTATCAAGAAAGGATAAATAGTGTTTGTTTTCAGACAAATCAACATCCATTATGTCTTCCAGGGACGCTTGCCGGCAAGCCTGCAATAACTTGACGGCTCCCTGATTTATTGAATATACCCGGCCTGCGGTTAATGCATAAATGGCTCCTCTGGCCTGGCCTTCTACTAGCACACAGTCTTTGTTCAACCGGTAATGCAATTGGCCAGCCTCCTTCAGGATATTGATTTTTTTGTATATCCTGATACATAATATGCAGGCTGGCAGGCAGGTGTTAGCACCTGCTTAAATTAGTATATTTTTGTAGGTTGACAAAATAATGATTATGTTATAAAATAAATAATGTTCTTGATAAGGTTGCGCGGAAGTAGCTCAGCGGTAGAGCATCGCCTTGCCAAGGCGAGGGTCGCGAGTTCGAATCTCGTTTTCCGCTCCATATTACACATAACCCAGCACATATCTGCTGGGTTTTTTGCTCATATCTTGTCTTTGTTATTTACTTGTGTTATGATATTATTCATGACATTGCTACAAATTATGGACACTGGCCAAAAAAAAATATTGGTTAATTCAGGAACCCCATAAAATTTATGTCAATAATGGGAATACTATTACGGGAGAACTATGTTGACAATTAATAAGCTGTGTCAGCAGTTAATTTAATAAGGAGGAAATACATAAATGAAGGTAACAGCGGAAAGAATAGACAATCATAAAACGGTGCTTAGTCTTGAGGTACCCCAATCTGAGGTGGTTAAGGCTGTTGAAAAAGCATACCGCAAGCTGGCTAATCAAGTCAACATACCCGGCTTCCGCAAAGGCAAAGCTCCCCGCAAAGTAGTAGAAATGCGTATTGGTAAAGAGGCTCTGCTTGACGAGGCTTTCGAAATTCTGGCTCCTCAGGCCTATGCCAAAGCGTTGGAGGAACAGTCAATTGATCCTGTGGGTCGTCCGGAAATCGAAGTGATTACGCTAGCGGAAGATCAACCGCTAGTCTTTAAAGCTACTGTCGTTAAAAAACCTGAAGTTACTTTAGGTCAATATAAAGGTTTGACAATTGAAAAGACGGCTGCTGAGGTTACCGATGCAGACGTGGATAGTGAACTGGAGAAAAACCGCAGCCGTAATGCAAAAATGGTAGTGGTAGAGGATGCTGAGCTTAAACAAGGTGATCTGGCCATTATAGATTTTAAAGGTTTTGTGGATGGCGTTCCTTTTGATGGCGGTGAAGGCAAGAGCTATCCGCTTGAAATCGGTTCAGGCAGCTTTATTCCCGGCTTTGAAGAACAGCTGATTGGAGCTAAGTCAGGGGATGAAAGAGAAGTAAGTGTTTCCTTTCCGGAAGATTATTTCGTTGCCGAATTAGCTGGTAAAGCGGCTACGTTTACGGTTAACATTCATGATATCAAACGCAAGGAAATGCCTGAGCTTGACGATGAATTTGCTAAAGAATCCGGTGAATTTGATACTCTGGCGGAATTAAAAAGCGATATTAAGAATAAATTAGAACAGACTGCTGCTGATAAAGCCGAACGTGAGTTCCGGGCTGCTGCAATCAAAGCTGTTGTTGATGGTGCTGAGCTTGAAGTTCCGGACGTAATGGTTGAGAATCAAATTGATAACATGATTCAGGATCTGGATGTAAATTTGCAGCAGCGCGGTATGCAACTTGCAAAATATCTTGAATATACTAAAATGGATATGGCAGCCCTGCGGGAAAACTATCGCGCTGCGGCCTTATATAATGTAAAAACCGACCTGGTGCTTGAGGCTATTGTTAAAGCTGAGGGCTTTACTGCTGCCCCTGAAGACCTGCAGCAGGAAATTGAATCTATGGCTCAGAACTATCAAACAACAGTCGAAGAGATTGTTAAAGTGATTCGTGAAACAAATCGTTTTCAGGCACTTAACGACTCAGTTCTGCGTAAAAAGGCTGCACAATTAGTAATTGAAAGTGTTGCAGCACAATAATTTAGATTATAAATTTAGATATTGAGGTGATTTTTTATGCCCTATGTGCCAATTGTAGTAGAGCAGTCTAACCGCGGTGAGCGAGCTTATGATATTTACTCACGGCTGCTAAAGGACCGTATTGTATTTATCGGTGGACCGATTGACGACAATGTGGCCAATTTATTCATTGCTCAGTTGCTATTCTTGGAGTCGGAAGATCCGGAGAAAGATATTCATGTATATATCAACAGTCCGGGGGGAGTGGTGACTGCGGCCATGGCTATGTATGATACCATGCAATATGTCAAGCCGGACGTAACCACTACCTGCATGGGGCAAGCCGCCAGTGCGGGGGCCTTGCTGCTTGCAGCCGGCGCGAAAGGTAAACGCTATGCCCTGCCTAATTCACGCATTATGATTCATCAACCTCTTGGTGGTACGCAAGGGCAAGCTACCGATATTGAAATTCATGCTCGGGAAATTCTCCGTATGCGGGAACATTTAAATGGCATCCTTGTCCATCATACCGGTCAGCCGTTAGAAAAAATTCAGCGTGACACAGAACGTGACTTTTTCATGTCCAGTGAGCAAGCGAAAGACTACGGCCTTATTGACTCAGTTGTGGCACGGGGTGACAGACACAAGGAGACTCCCAAGTAGAGAGGTGGTAATATGTTGAAATTCGGTGATGACAGGGGTCAACTAAAGTGTTCGTTTTGCGGTAAACTGCAAGAGCAGGTAAAGAAACTTGTTGCCGGACCGGGAGTATATATTTGTGATGAATGTATAGAACTTTGCAATGAGATCATTGAGGAAGAACTGAGCGAAGATATGGATGTTGAGCTCAGAGATGTCCCTAAACCCAAAGAGATCAAAGACATTCTTGATCAATATGTCATTGGTCAGGAGGAAGCTAAGAAATCTCTGGCTGTAGCGGTGTACAATCATTACAAGCGAATTAATCTGGGTGCTAAAATGGATGATGTGGAGTTACAAAAATCTAACATCATTATGCTTGGTCCGACTGGCAGTGGTAAAACGTTGTTAGCACAAACGCTGGCTAAAATTCTCAATGTTCCCTTTGCGGTAGCCGACGCCACCTCATTAACTGAAGCCGGTTATGTAGGTGAAGATGTAGAGAATATTCTCTTAAAACTAATACAGGCTGCTGATTATGATGTGGAAAAAGCCGAAAAAGGCATTGTGTACATTGATGAAATTGATAAAATTGCCCGTAAGTCGGAAAACCCCTCAATCACCCGTGATGTTTCCGGTGAAGGTGTTCAGCAGGCCTTGCTTAAGATACTGGAAGGTACCGTAGCCAGTGTGCCGCCGCAGGGTGGGCGTAAGCATCCACACCAGGAGTTTATTCAAATTGATACCACCAATATTCTTTTCATCTGCGGCGGTGCTTTTGATGGCATTGACAAGCTTATCAGCGCCAGAACAGGTAAGAAATCCATGGGTTTCGGGGCTGAAGTCCGCAGCAAAGAAAAGAAACTTCTTGGTGAAATTCTTAGAAATATTCTGCCTGAAGATCTGCTTAAATTTGGGCTTATTCCTGAATTTGTCGGGCGTTTGCCTGTTATTGTCACCTTAGATGCCCTTGATGAGGAATCATTGGTGCGGATCTTAATTGAACCCAAAAATGCGTTAGTGAAGCAGTATCAAAAGTTCCTGGAAATAGACAATGTGCAGCTTGAGTTTAAAGACGAGGCTTTAAAAGCGATTGCGGCCGAAGCCTTGAAACGCAATACCGGTGCCAGGGGCCTGCGGGCTATTATTGAGGGTATCATGCGTAACGTAATGTATGATATTCCTTCCCGGACGGACGTTGCCAAATGCATTGTCACCAAAGAGGTTATTGCTAACAAAGAGGAGCCGGTGCTGGTTACTGCGGAACGTAAAACAAAGAAAAAAGAAGAATCTGCTTAATAAAAGGGGAGCCGAAATGGCTCCTTTTTTTATGCTTGTATTTGTAGAATTAACCGTTTTTTGCAACTTTGTCTGCCGGGTTTTGCCAGGATAAAATCATGTTCATTGCCTATACTAGACACATGGTAAACAAAAACACTCAAATCTTTTGCCCGGGAAAGGAGGTTCATTGAATTTTGGATTATGCTGTAAATATCATCAGTGTGATTCAGTTGTTTTTTGCCGTGGTTATCGGGCTCTACTTTTGGAACCTGTTAAAATCTCAGCAAGGCAACAGGATGGCAGTAGAGCGCGAATCCAGAAAAGAAATGGACAAATTGCAAAAAATGCGAGAGATATCCTTAACTGAACCGCTGGCGGAGAAGACAAGACCCACCGACTTTTCCGAAATAGTCGGTCAGGAAGAGGGCCTTAAAGCGCTCCGTGCCGCTCTATGCGGTCCCAACCCGCAGCATGTTCTCATTTACGGACCCCCTGGTGTCGGCAAAACGGCGGCCGCGCGTTTAGTACTTAATGAAGCCAGGCGTAATGGCTATTCCCCTTTTCGGATTGCGGCTAAATTTATGGAACTGGATGCCACAACCGCCAGATTCGATGAGCGTGGCATTGCCGATCCCCTGATTGGCACGGTTCATGACCCTATTTATCAAGGTGCGGGTCAAATGGGAATGGCCGGTATTCCCCAGCCCAAACCGGGCGCTGTAACCAAAGCCCATGGCGGCGTGCTGTTCATTGATGAAATCGGTGAACTCCACCATATCCAGATGAACAAACTATTAAAGGTGCTGGAAGACCGGAAAGTATTTTTAGACAGTTCCTACTATAACAGTGAGGATACGAATATACCACAGCATATCCACGACATATTTCAGAATGGCCTGCCGGCAGATTTCAGGCTCATTGGGGCGACTACCCGGATGCCCCAGGATATTCCTCCGGCCATCCGCTCCCGGTGTGTGGAAATATTTTTCCGGCCCCTGTTGGCAGATGAGATTGCTAAAGTAGCCCTTAACGCTACCAAAAAAATTAACTATACCCTCGATGATGGGGCGTTAGAAGTAATTAAGCGGTATGCCACAAACGGGCGTGAGGCTGTGAATATCATCCAGATTGCTGCCGGTATTGCCCAAAGCAGCAGCAAAAATGATAGCATCCTTACACAAGCTGATGTAGAGTGGGTAATCAATTTTGGCCAGTATAGCCCGCGGCCGGAGAAAAAAATTCCTGCCAAACCCCAGGTAGGTGTGGTAAACGGGCTGGCTGTATATGGCGCTAATATTGGTATGCTGATGGAACTGGAAGTAACGGCAGTACCCAATAACTATGGAACAGGCAAAATGACTGTTACCGGGGTTGTTGACGAAGAGGAAATAGGCTCGCCGGGGCGTACTATGCGCCGCAAGAGTATGGCCAAAGGATCGCTTGACAATGTACTTACGGTACTGGCCAAGGAGTTTGGCATTGAGTATACCAAATATGACATACATGTTAATTTCCCTGGTGGTGTGCCTGTTGACGGACCATCAGCCGGTGTGACGGTCGCAACTGCGATTTATTCGGCAGTTTACAATCTGCCAATTGATAATACTGTGGCCATGACTGGTGAAATTTCCATTCGCGGTCTGGTAAAACCTGTTGGTGGTGTCAGTGCCAAGGTAACTGCTGCCAAGCAGGCCGGAGCGCGCCGAGTCATCATCCCCAAAGAAAACTGGCAGGAATTGTATGCCGCTATGGATATTGAGGTTATACCGGTCGAAACCTTGCCGGAAGTACTAAAACATGCGATGGTTAAAAATAGTGAAGTGCTGCGAAAAGATACAGCGGTGGTAATGCCGGAGGTGCTTGCGGCTGCCGGGATTGATAAAGTATAAATAATTTTAGCCGGGTTAACTCAACCCGGCTGTTATTATTGACAAATAAAAGGATTTTTTAATAACCACTCAGAATATTTTACATAGCGGTGTTGAAACTATTACTAACAACTGATACCGCGGGTTACCGAAGGGAGGAAATAATTTTGGCGGAAAAACGGCGTACAATACCACTCTTGCCGCTCAGAGGCATATTAGTTTTCCCATATATGATTATTCATCTGGATGTTGGCCGGGAAAAGTCAATCAGTGCCTTAGAAGAAGCCATGGTCCAAGACCGGCTGATCATGCTGGCAACACAAAAAGATGCGCAAAACGACACTCCTCAGCCTGAAGATATTTTTTCAGTGGGTACTGTCGCTGAAATTAAACAATTATTGAAGCTGCCAGGCGGCACTATCCGAGTGTTGGTTGAAGGCCTGCACCGGGGCGAGATTGAGGAATTTATCAGCTTTGATCCCTATTACCAAGTGCAAATTCGCGAATTTTCCGATGTGGAACCGAAAACACCGGAAACAGAAGCACTTACCCGTACTGCCATTAACCAATTTGAACAATGGGTTAAACTGAGTAAGAAAATCCCGCCGGAGACCCTGGTTTCGGTGGTGGTAGTTGAAGAGCCGGGACGCTTGACTGACCTTATCGCCAGTCATTTATCGCTGAAAATTGAAGATAAACAAATACTGCTGGAGGCGGTCGGTGTTAATGCCCGGCTGGAGCGGTTGTGTGAAATTTTAGGACGGGAAATGGAAATTCTCGAGCTTGAGAAAAAAATTCACGTCCGGGTTCGCAAGCAGATGGAAAAAACACAAAAAGAATACTATCTGCGGGAGCAGCTTAAAGCTATTCAAAAGGAATTAGGCGAAAAAGACGAGCGAACGGCTGAGGTAGAGGAATACCGGCAGCGGGTCAAAGAACAAAATCTGCCTAAGGATGTAGCGGAGAAGATTAATAAAGAAATCGACCGCCTGGAAAAAATGCCGCCCATGGTGGCTGAAAGCGGTGTAATCCGCACGTACCTGGACTGGCTGCTGACATTGCCATGGACTGTGGAGACAGAAGACCGCCTTGATATTACGGCGGCCGAAGATATATTGGATGAAGACCATTACGGGCTGGAAAAGGTAAAAGAACGTATTTTAGAATATCTCTCGATCCGCAAACTGACGGAAAGAATGAAAGGGCCGATCTTGTGCCTCGTCGGGCCGCCTGGTGTTGGTAAAACGTCGCTGGCCCGCTCGATTGCCCGGTCTATGGAACGGAAATTTGTTCGCGTTTCCCTGGGTGGTGTTAGGGATGAAGCCGAAATCAGAGGCCATCGGCGGACGTATGTTGGCGCTTTGCCAGGCCGGATTATTCAGGGCATGCGTACGGTTGGCTCCAAGAACCCGGTATTCCTCTTAGATGAAATTGATAAGATGAGTGCCGATTTTCGGGGTGATCCTTCCGCAGCCTTACTGGAAGTACTTGATCCTGAACAAAATAATTCCTTCAGTGATCATTACGTGGAGCTGCCGTATGACTTATCCCGGGTGCTGTGGGTGGTTACGGCCAATGTGATGCACAATATCCCCCGGCCCTTGCTGGACCGTATGGAAATCATCACAATTGCCGGTTATACCGAGGAAGAAAAGGTCGAGATTGCCAAGCGTTATCTTATTCCTAAGCAGACAACCGACCATGGTTTGACTGCCAAACAGATTTCCTTTTCTGAAGGCACAATCCAAAAGGTTATTCGTGAATATACCCGTGAGGCCGGGGTCAGAAACCTGGAACGCAATATTGCTAACCTCTGCCGCAAGGTCGCCCGCAAAATTGTGCAGGATCAGGGGCCGGTTATTAAAATTACCGCCCAGAATCTGCATACATTCCTGGGGGCGACAAAATACCGTCATGCCCAGGCGGAAGAAGTCAGCCAGGTAGGGGTAGCTACCGGTCTGGCCTGGACGGAAGTGGGCGGTGATGTATTGGCTGTTGAGATTTCCACTATGCGGGGCAAAGGCAAATTAACCCTGACCGGACAATTGGGCGATGTTATGCAGGAGTCGGCTCAGGCCGGATTCAGCTATATCCGCTCGCGGGCTAAGGATCTGGGCATTGAAGAGGACTTTCATGAAAAACTGGATATCCATATCCACTTACCGGAGGGGGCTATCCCCAAAGATGGTCCGTCGGCAGGCATAACTATGGCCACCGCTGTAGCTTCAGCACTGACCGGCAAGCCGGTCAGAAGCGATATCGCCATGACGGGTGAGATTACTCTCCGCGGGCGGGTATTGCCAGTTGGGGGGATTAAGGAGAAAGTCCTTGCTGCTCACCGGGCCGGCATCAGGAAGGTGATGCTGCCCAAAGAAAATAAGCGCGATCTTGATGAAATCCCGGCTAATGTCAAACGCAGTCTGGAATTTGCGCTTGTTGAACATATGGATGAAGTGCTTAAAACGGCATTGGTGACCACCGAATGACCGATGCTGCCGCGTTTAATATTATCAAAGCCAGTTATGTGGCTACGGCTGTAAATGCCGGTCAGTATCCGGAGAGCGATTTAACCGAGATTGCCTTTATTGGCCGGTCTAATGTCGGCAAATCCTCACTGATCAATTCTCTGTGCCGCCGCCATGGCCTGGCGCGCACCAGCGGTACACCGGGGAAGACGCAGACAATTAATTTTTTCAGCCTCACCGGTAAACTGCCTGATGAGTCACGCTTAGACTTTATGCTTGTGGATCTTCCCGGCTATGGGTATGCCAAACGGGCCCAGACGGCGCGGGCAACCTGGTCTAAATTTATAGAAGAGTACTGGCTGAAATCCACCCGTCTTAAGTTGGTGTGCCAATTAATTGATATCCGCCATCCACCAATGGAGAGTGATATAAATGTGTATCAATGGCTGGTGGAACATGGTCTGTCTGTTCAGGTAGTAGCTACTAAAGGCGATAAAATTACCAAAGGCCAACTGCAAAAACAGGTGCAGGCAATTAGTAAAGGTATTAATATGCCTGCTCTTGCTCCCGGCGGCCGCATAATTACTTATTCCACCATTACCGGCGCCGGACGGGATGAACTCCTTGACGTAATCAGGAATATTTTGCTAAAATAATAGTGCTATACTGAGGGACAGTCGGCAGGCTGTCCCTTTGCTTAATTACAAATCCAAGTAGGAGGTATGTATGTTAAGTACCTTTGATAAAGAACTGCTTAATATCATCCAGACAAGATTGCCCATCGAACCGCGGCCTTTCGCCAAGGTGGCTGAGTGCCTGGCAGTTGATGAAGCTACGGTGCTGGAGCGGCTAAATTGGCTGAAAGAGCATAACTATGTACGGCGAATCGGTGCATTCTTTGATTCAGCTTATTTGGGGTATGTAAGTACCCTGGCGGCAGTTAAAGTGCATGCCGGCCATATCGAGGCCGTTGCTGAGGCTATCAACGCTTATCCTGGCGTAACCCATAATTATGAGCGTGAGGGAGAATATAACCTTTGGTTTACCCTCCTTACTGCCGGCCAGGACGAGCAGGAAAAAACGCTGGCAGCTATAGGGCAATTAGCAGGGGTTGACAGCCTGATCAGCCTGCCGGCTACGGAAAAATATAAAGTCAGTGTCGAGTTTACCCTGTAAAATAATTTGCTGCTTTTAAAAAATGATAATGAGTGGTTGGCGAGGTGTCTTATGTTAGATAACCTGGATAAAAAGATCATTGCCGTCATGCAAGGTGAGTTTCCGCTAGTAGCGGAACCCTACCAAGAGCTGGCGCAGCAAATCGGCATTACCGAACAGGAACTGTTGGCAAGGCTGAACAAATACCGGTTGTCCGGGCAACTGCGCAAGATGGGAGCCGTGTTGCGGCACCGGGAGGTTGGCTATGCGGCCAATGCGTTATGTGCCTGGATAGTGCCGGCAGCGCAGCTGGAGAAAGTCGGGCAGATCATGTCCGGCTTTATGGCGGTCACTCACTGTTATGCCCGTATTCCCCAACCGGACTGGCCTTATAATTTTTACACAATGCTGCATGCCCATACCCGGGATGAATGCCGCCAGTTAGCCGCAGAACTGGCGAAGAGAGCCGGGCTTGAGCTATATACTCTGTTATTTAGTACCCGGGAGTGGAAAAAGACCAGTATGAGTTACTTTCCTGAATATGCGAAAGGAGAGGAAGCTGTTGACTGATATGCTACTGAAAAGTTTTGACGATATCCTGGCTGCGGTACAGAATAAGCCGCCTAAGCGGGTAGCTGTGGCTGCCGCTCAGGATGATGCCGTGCTTGAGGCTGTTCAGGGTGCTCAGGCCCAGAAGCTGGCCGAGTTTATTCTGGTAGGCGATATGGATAAGATTAAAGCTGCTGCCGGCAAAATTGGCGTTTCCCTTGATGCCGTCAGGATGATCAATGAACCTGATGACCGTAAAGCCGCCTACCGTGCCGTAGCCCTCGTTTCCAGCGGTGAAGCCGATGTGCTGATGAAGGGGATTATTAATACTGCCGATTTACTAAGAGCGGTGCTTGACAAGGAAATCGGCTTACGAACCGGCAGGGTGCTCAGCCATACAGCCGTTTATGATCTCCCGGGCTTTAACCGGCTGATCATGATTACTGACGGGGGCATGAATATTGCACCTTCCTTACAGCAAAAAGTCGATATTATCCAAAATAGTGTTCAATTAGCGGCTGTACTGGGAATCAGACCGGCCAAAATAGCTGTTCTGGCTGCTGTTGAGGTAGTTAACCCCGATATGCCGGCTACGCTGGAGGCGGCCGCTTTAGCCAAGATGGCGGACCGGGGCCAGATTAAAGGGGCTATTGTTGACGGGCCGTTGGCCCTTGATAATGCAATTAATATGGCCGCTGTGAAGCATAAGGGCATCATCAGTCCGGTCGCCGGTATGGCTGATATTCTGGTTACACCGGATATTGAAGCAGGCAATATCCTTGGCAAATCACTGGTTTATATTGCCAATGGTAAAATGGCCGGCTTGGTGCTAGGTGCCGCTAAACCTGTTGTAGTAACATCACGGGCCGATACGTATGAAGCAAAAATTATGTCAATCGCTCTGGGAGCATTACTTGGTTAGTCATAGAGGCAGCGTCCGTCAGGGCTGCCTCTTATCTTTATATTAAGATATATAGCAAGCTACCAAAAAGATAAAAAGTTATAAATATTTGGATTTCAAAAGGAGGATTTTGTTAGTACAAGTAGAATAACATCAGAGGTAAGATGGTCAGACCACTAGTCCTATAGGCCGGCAGTTTTGTTTGTATTTACTGGTGCCGGGACGGGTGGTTTAGGCAAAAAGGGTATTAGCTTTTGCAACTTTGTTGGAAAGAGGGGTGGATAAGCAACGTTTTAACTTGCAGACTATTCAAACAAATTAACTTAGAGAGAAAGCGTTAATGCTAAAAAAGAGGGGTGTAAAATTTCATGACGTGGACACAAATATATGACCCAATGGGAAATTTAGCTTTATCGGCATTTATGGCAGCAATTCCGATGATTATTATTTTTTATCTGCTTGCCATCCGCCGGACACCTGGCCAAATTGCCGGCGCAGCCGCTGTAACTTCGGCGGTGCTTGTGGCAATACTGGTATATAAGATGCCTGTGGCAACAACACTTACTGCTACCGCTATGGGCGCAATGTATGGTGTATTCCCCATCTTTTGGATCGTTATTACCGCAATTTTCATTTACAATATGACCGTAGAGACCGGTCAGTTTGAAATAATCAAAAACTCAATTGCTTCTATTACCGATGACCGCCGCCTGCAGGCGCTGCTGATTGCGTTCGCTTTCGGTGCATTCCTGGAAGGGGCGGCCGGTTTTGGTACGCCTGTTGCCATCTCTGCCGGCATGCTGGTCGGTCTGGGGTTCAACCCGTTGTATGCTGCCGGCCTCTGTCTGATTGCCAATACCGCGCCGGTCGCCTTTGGCGGGATTGGGATTCCTATTATTGTTGCCGGCCAGGTAACAGGTATTGACACAATGAAAATCAGCTCCATGGTAGGCCGTCAATTACCTTTCTTATCGGTAATTATACCTATTTGGCTTGTTGTCCTGATGTCAGGCTGGAAATCGGCGATGGAAGTACTGCCTGCGTGCCTGGTAGCCGGTATTTCATTTGCTTCGATCCAGTATTTCTCGTCTAACTTTATTGGCCCGGAACTGCCTGATATTCTTTCGGCCCTGGCCACCATTGTTGCCCTGACGATTTTCCTGAAGTCCTGGCGTCCGGCAAAAATATGGCGATTTGCTGATGAAAAGGCTGCGGCTACGGCTACAAAAATTCCGGTGTATTCCTTCGGAACAATCATTAAGGCCTGGTCACCTTTTATCGTTCTTACCGTTATGGTTATTTTATGGGGATTAAAACCTGTCCAGACGATCATTGATGCAGTGTCAATTAAGATTTTGGTGCCTGGTCTGGATAAAGTAGTTATGCAGGTTGCGCCGATTGCGAAAAAATCCACAGCCATGGCGGCCCTGTATAAAATTAACTGGCTGAGTGCTGCCGGTACCGCCTTGTTTATAGCCAGCGTTATTTCGGCTGCTATTTTGGGTGTTGGCCCCAGCCGTTTCTGTAATATCTTCGTTAGAACCTTTAAACAGTTAACAAAACCGTTAATCACGATTCCCTGTGTGCTGGGGCTTGCTTATGTTATGAATTATTCCGGCATGAGCTCTACATTAGGTCTGTTTTTGGCAGGAACGGGCAGCTTCTTCCCCTTCTTCTCAGCCTTCCTGGGCTGGCTGGGTGTATTCCTGACCGGTTCGGATACTTCTGCCAATGCCTTGTTTGGCAATCTGCAGGCTGTTACGGCTCAGCAAGTGGGAATGGATCCTACCCTGGCTGTTGCTGCGAACTCTTCCGGTGGTGTAACCGGTAAGATGATTTCACCGCAGAGCATTGCTGTAGCTACGGCTGCCACCGGCCTGGTCGGTAAAGAGGGAGATTTGTTTAACTTCACCGTATTGCACTCCCTCACTTTGGCTGTAATGGTCGGGCTTATGACCTATGCTCAGGCCTATATTCTGACCTGGATGATTCCGTAATTCAGTTAAATTACTTGTCCGTGCAGGTCGGGTGCATGTACTGCAAATAGAACCGCTGGATGCTGGGTATGATATGAGGAGGGGAAATTTCCCCACCTCATATCATTATCTATATATGGGACAACCATATTTTTGGTCTACCAGAATTTACAATAAATTCAGTGGACATAATAACGGCTATACCCAAAGGGCACAGGCGGCTTCTGTCGGGCCCTGCGGAACTTAGCCCAAGCCAAGTTTTCTTAAAAGTTAGTAAATATCAGCTTAATCTATGGCTTGACCAGTGCCCAAGAGGATAGTACTGTGGGCTCTGGTCAGGCTATAGCCTGAGTAATGTCCGGCCGCAAGGCTGATCGTAAGCAAGGCTATATATTTTCAGGAGGTGCTCTTATGGCCGAAGTTTCACTGAAAGGTGAACAAAGAGTATTCATGACAGGCAACGAGGTGTGTGCCTGGGCTGCAGTAGCGGCTAAAGCCGATATTATGTATGGCTACCCAATCACACCGCAGAATGAGATTATGCATTACTGGACAAGACTGGCGCCTAAATACGGCAAGCGTTTTCTGCAGACTGAGGATGAGATTTCTGCCGGTTTTACCACTCTTGGGGGCGTAATCTCAGGCAGAAAGGCATTTACCGCGACCGCTGGGCCCGGCAATGTTTTAATGCAGGAATCCGCCGGTATGGCAGAAATGATGAGACTGCCAATCGTGTACATTATTCAGCAGCGGGGCGGCCCCTCAACCGCCACTGTTATTTATGCCCAGCAGGAAACGACCCTGACTACTTTCGGCGGCAACGGCGAGGGGCATCGTATCGTATATTCTACTGCTACTCACCAAGAATTATTTGATTATACTATTAAAGCATTTAATGCCGCCTGGACTTACCGCTTCCCGGCCTTTGTGCTGGGCGACGGCTATCAGGCGAAAATGCGCGAACCGTTAACCATTTATGACCCTGAAGAAAAAGGGTTGGAGCTGGTTAAGCCCACACCTATCCTGGGGGATACAGAGAATCCGGACCGCCAGATTAAACATATCCGCAATACCTATAATACTGAGGATGAATTATACGAAGTAGTAATGAACCATCAACGGGACTGGGAGAAGATGGCGGCTGAGATCGTGGAATGGGACGCCAAGGGGTGCGAGGATGCCGAGGTAATTCTTGTTACTCACGGCATTGTATCCCGGGCGGCACTGACTGCTTACAACCAGCTGCGGGCTGAAGGCAAGAAAGTAGGCTATTTCCGGCCGGTTACTCTTCGTCCTTTCCCTGGCAAACAGCTTACAGATGCTATCAAAGGCGCGAAAAAGCTGCTTGTGGCTGAATCAGCCTACGGTCAGCTGCTCAAGCTTGTTCAACAGGAGATCTTCGGCAGCACGATTGAAATTGTGCCCATGCTCCGCCCGGGGGTCGGGATTACGACCGAAGAAATTATCGAAGAATATAACAAACTGTAAAACAGGAGGGAGGACTAACATGCAAGACCTGAAACAAAACAATGTGTTACAGCCGGCCATGCCTGCCAGCTGGAACCAGGATACCAAGGCGCATAAGTTCTGTCCGGGCTGTGGGCATGGTATTATCCTGAAATGTCTTGGCGAAGCGATTGATGAACTTGGTATAAAAGATAAGATGGTGTTTGGCTGCGATATCGGTTGTTCCCTTTTGGCCTGGGACTTCTTTAATGTGGATACCGTTCAAACCCATCACGGGCGCACGACACCGGTAATAACGGGCATGAAGCGGGCCAATACCGATATTATCGGCGTTGCCTATATGGGGGATGGCGGCGGTTATGCCATAGGCTCCCAGCATCTTTTCAATGCCGCTGTCCGTGGTGAAAAAATTACTATTTTCCTGTGCAATAACTGTAATTATGGTATGACCGGCGGGCAAATGGCACCGACCACGCTGCCTGGAATGAAAACAGAAACTACACCTTACGGGCGTGATGTGGAACAGACAGGTCATCCCACTAAAGGTCCGGAAATGGTCGCAGCCGTGGCTCCCGAAGGGGCATATGTGGCCCGTGGTACTGTTGCCAATCCCCGGCAGTTGAAGGGTTTTATTAAAAAAGCCCTGCAGAACCAAATTGACGGTAATGGCATTTCCTTTGTGGAATGTCTGGCCGGCTGCCCGACCAACTGGCGGACTAACGCTAAACAAACCTGGCAGTTTATCGAAAAAGATATGGCTCAATACTTTAAAGTCGGCGAGCTGCGCACGCCGCAAGCGAAGGAGGGCTAAACCATGGCCAAGGTCATTAAAATAGCGATTGCCGGCGAAGGCGGCCAAGGCGTTCAGTCCATTGCCGAGATTTTAGCGGAAGCCGCCAACGAAGAAGGCAAAAATGCCTTATATATTCCGAACTTCGGTGTCGAACAGCGGGGCGGCGTTTCTATTGCTTTTGTTCAGGTCAGCGATGGTGCCATTGGGGCGCCGAAGTTTCAGAAAGCCGATATTCTTATTCCGGTAAGTCCCCGGGCTGTTGACCGGACCCAAATGTATGCCGGGAAAGAGACTGTATACATATATGACAATTCGCTGATTCAGGAAGGCGAGGTTAACGACAGTATCGTTGGCCTGCAGTACTTTGATGTAACCCCTCCCTGTCCTACCGCAGAGCATCCTAATGCCGACCTGCCGCAGGACCTGATCGCCGGTGAACCTAAGACCTGCTCGTTTACAAAACCAGGACCGGGGGTAGATCCGTCTGCTATTCCGGAGGTTAAGAAGGTTGTAGCCATCCCTGCCAATGATATTGCGAAAAATGAGCTGCATCCACGGGTGTTTAATATTATCATTCTGGGTGCCGTTATTGCCGCAACCGAGGTTTTGCCAATGGACAGCATTAAAAGGGCGCTCGAGACTAAGCTGGGCGATAAGTTTAAAGCAAATCCCGCACTCCGAGACATGAACTTTAAAGCTCTCGAACGCGGCTATCAACTCATTAAGAGTGCAATGTAAGGAGGGGCAGCAATGGCTAAAGTGAACTGGGAATCTGTAAAATATGACGGCGAAAAAGGCTTTTGGGCTGTTTTCCCTAACCTGTGCAAAGGCTGTGGCCTATGTATAGAGAAATGTCCGGTAAAATGCATTACCTGGTCAGAAGATCTGGGGGTATATGGTACACCGCGCGTTGAAGCCGATATGGAAAAATGTATCGTATGCGGTATTTGCCAGATGGTTTGTCCTGATTGTGCTATCCGCGTGGAAAAAAATAAGTAAAGCCCTGCCAATATTGTAGACGACTGCCGGTATATGGTGTATTATAGAAACAGATTTTGTCTTGTAGGTGATTATTGAGTGAGCAAATTTCCAAACAATATTTTTGGCATAGTTCAAGATGATCTGACTGCTGTGGAAGCGGAACTGTATTCTATTATACAATCTCCGGTTGATCTGGTTAACGATATTAGCGTACACCTGGTACAGGCGGGCGGTAAGCGTTTACGGCCCGCTTTGTATCTCTTATGCGCCCGGGGCGCTACTCCTAATCAGTCTGAGCTTTTACCAATGGCAGTAGCCATTGAATTAATTCATATGGCTACCCTGGTGCACGATGATGTGATCGATAATGCGGCAACCCGGCGCGGGCGCCCGACAGCTAACGCCCGTTGGGGCAATCATAGTTCGGTTTTGACGGGGGATTATTTGTTTGCCAAAGCATTTTCCGCAGTCATTGCCGGTGCTGACAAAAACATGTTAAAGATTCTGACTGATGTTATTTGTACCATGTGTGAAGGTGAAATCGTTCAACTGAAAGAATCGTTTAACCCCGATCAGGATGAAGCCGATTATCGTTTACGCGTGGCGCAGAAGACGGCAGAGTTTATTGCGGCCAGCTGTGAGCTGGGAGCGTTGTCCGGGCGGATGGGATCAAGCGATGCGGCGCAGTTACGGGAGTATGGCTATTCGATTGGCATGGCCTTTCAGATTACCGATGATATTTTAGATTTTACGGCCTCGGCCGAGCAAATTGGCAAGCCGGTCGGGAATGATTTGCGGCAGGGGATTGTTACTTTGCCGGTTATCCACGCATTAAAAAACAGCCCTAATCGTGATGAACTCAGACAAATCGTTGTCAACCAGGCTATGACGGATGACGATGTTAAACGCGGTCTGGAAATAGTTCACGCGACCGATGCCATCGAATATAGTTATGCTCAGGTCCATAAATTCCTGCAACATGCTCGTAATAGTTTGCCAGTAGCGCTTAACAGTCCTGTGAGGCAGTCCTTATTATATGTAGCCGATTTCGTAGGTCTGCGTAAGTACTAACTGGCATTACCGTGGGAGGTGCCATGTTCAAGCCGGTTAAAACAAAAAAAGTGTATGAAGAGATTATCGGACAAATAAAAAAGCTTATTATTGACGGTAAATTACATCCTGGTGATAAATTGCTGTCGGAACGGGAACTGGCCGACACACTAAACGTTAGCCGCGCGTCCGTGCGGGAAGCGTTCAGCGCCCTGGAGATTATGGGGATTATCACCATTCGCCCCGGGGAAGGCAGTTTTGTCAGACAGGTTTCTTACGAAGGCATGATGGAGCCCTTATCTTTTCTTTTACAGATTGAAATTGATGATATTGTACAGTTGCTGGAAGTTAGGAAGATTTTAGAGATTGAAGCAGCCGCCCTTGCGGCCTCACGTTCCAGTCCCTCAGATCTGGAGAATATGAAACACGCCCTTGTCAGCATGCTTGAGGAGGTAAACGCCGGCGGTATCGGGGAAATTGGTGATGCATCTTTTCATTTTTCAATTGCCAAGGCAGCCAATAACCCAATAC
>JAEWGR010000032.1 GCA_023388195.1 Bacillota bacterium | reverse complement strand
CCGGTGCGAGGGCATAGTCTGCAGCCTCCGTCAGGGTGGCTGCGGCCAGCGAGTTACTCGCTGGTAGAGTAGCTTTGACCGGCGTCGAACCACCAGATAGCCGTGTGTCAACCGACGCAGTTACGGTTGCCGGGCTATCCGCAAGTTGCCCATGGTTGGGTGATCCCTCCGGATGCGAGGCGGCGGCCTCATCTGTTGCAGCTGCCAGACACGCAGAGGCTGTCGGTGTCATAGTGGCCACTGCCAATTGACTGTTAGCCGCAGGCATGACGGCCATTACCGGTTGAGCCGCCGTTTTGTCGGCCTTAGCCGGCAGTCCCCACTTCCAGGTCAGACCGCCGTTAATCTGCCAATCCTGCCGGACATCACCGCCGGTGGACTTGCTCACCTCCAGAAAGGCCGTGCTGTCCCGGGCTGTTTGCAGCCTGGCACCCAGACTGAACTCCAGCCAGGTGTCCTGGCCGGCCACTTGCAGGGCCTCACGGTCACCGGAAAACCTTGCTTCCAGCTTGCTGCTGCCAAAGTCATGACGGGCGATGAGTTTCGCATAAGCCTGCCCACGCTGCCGGTCATCGCCAAAGTCCTTGCCCACAGCTACGCCGAGCTGTCCTACTACTGGCCGATCAGCAATCTGACTGACAGTCAGTTGGTTTGGCAGGGTATAGCTGACCTGGTCAATCCGGCCAAAAGCTAAGCCAACCTGGGGTTCCACATACCAATCATTGGCCAAGTCCCGGCGATAGCCATAGCGGGCACTGAGGCCGCTGGCCCAGCTGTCATAGCGGGCCGTGTTGGCGCTGTCGCTGTCATGGAAATGGTAGTCGTTTTCGATTTTGGTCATCCGGGCCGCCAGATCCAGGTAGCGGCCATTATGACCAGTCCAGGAGGCATAAGCCCCAAGGCTGGTGCCTGTCAGGTCTCCCTGGCCGGTGGCATAGGTTGTATCAGCGTTGCTTCGGCCCAGCAGCAGGCCATAGTACAGAGTCCCGTTATGGAAGTCGCCCTCCCGTGCCTTGTCAAACCCGGCCTGCAGGCCGTCATAGCTTTGCCGGCTGCTGCGTCCGTAAGCACCCTGGCTGTTGAGCCTACCCCGGTAGGTATGGGCCCAGACGTTTTCGGTTACCGAATTGTCCTCCGCTTGAGCTGGGGATACCGTGTCATGACGGAAGTGACGGGTATGCAATTCATCCATACGGTGGAAGAGGTTGCCTTCTTCCATACGCCAAACATTGCGGAAAGCCAGTTGAGCGTCACTGGCCATCTTGCCGGATTCGGAGATGACACCGGTGTTGTAGGCTTTGAGGGCCACAAGTACGGCCTTGCCGGCCTGCAGGTTGTTCCAGTCGATGACCGGCACCAGTTCATAGAGCCGCAGCGGCCCATCCATCAGGGAGGCCTGCCCTATTACGTTGACCTTGCTGTAGTCTGCACTGCTGAAATCAGCGGCGATATAACTAGCATAGTTGCCCGGAGCACTCAGATCCAGGGTTTTCCGGTCATAGATCCCGCCTGCCCCGCTGACCAGTTCCTTCCAGGCCGGATCATAGGCGGACTGGATATAGACCGTGCCGCCGGCACCTTCGAGTTGCCTGACGGTGAGGCTTGCACCGGTCACGCCCCCACCGTTGCCACTGGCTTTCACATTAGTATTGATGCGAAAGACGGCGTCGCCGGTAAGAGTTAATTTATCAATAGTAAAATGATAGCCACTGATTCTGTTTTGCGTGTTGTCATACCCGTTAGGATACTGAACCGAAGGAGGATAAACCAGGGCTTGCCTGCCGGCCAGATCCAGCATACTGCCGGTATTGAGGGTCAGGTCACTTACCGTTGTATACACGGCCATCGAGTTGGTTGCCGGTGTCCGCATATCCAAGGGCCGCCAACGTTCGCCGGTATTGACGACGATAGCGGTGAGGTATTTTTTCGGCGTGGTCGCCAGATGCCCATTGCCGCCATCTGCCGTCGTGGACGTCCAGGTGGCATAACCGTCCACCTCGCCCAGGAAGGTCCAGATATTCTTTGTATCCAACGGTGGTACAAAGGCAGCTGCCGTAGGGATCAGCGCTGATCGTAAGCTCAGAATCAGCAGCCAACTCAGACTAAGCGCCAGGCATTTGGCGCCGCGCCCGCCACGGCTGCAGCAAACCGATTTCATCCGGCCGGTGTTTTTCGCCAGCTCCGATACCACCTGCCAGCAGGCGCGGGCCCGGTTCCAAATGATTTTATATGTATGATTCAAAGATGATCAGTCCTTTGTTATTCCTTATTCTTTTGTACAAAATAAAAAACACTCCCGCAAGGAGAGTGTCATGCCAATTCGCCGGAATCTTCCGGTAATTTTTCATAATCTCCTCCCTGTCCGCGCAGGTACACATGGCGATTGCCGGACAGGCAGTTCTCCTGACTCCGGTTCATCGCTTACCCCGCACCTTCCCCCAGCCTAAGGCTAAAGTGGTATATATGCGGACTGCTCCCCGTTACAGTGGCGGGACCGTGCCGGCCTTTAACCGGCTTCCCTATTAAGCCCTTACGGGCACCTATCCCTTGGATATATACAGTTGTTTCTTTTGCTTCCACTCTATGCTGTATGGTTCGGAATTATTACTTTTTTTCTTTCCGCACTCCCCCATGACGGACAACAAAAATTCCCCGCAAACTTTATTGCAGGTTTTCGTCTGTAACTATTTACCACATTTCTGCCACGCTTGCATTGAAGCCAAGCGCTGGCTGCGCTATAATGGAGACAATCGCATGTGGAACACACCCCTGTTTTCCGTTCGATTTATCTCCATTGGCAGCCGTTGCCTGTTTGTGACTACAGGCGACAAGTGTCTTTAAGACACATTTTCGAGCAGAGTTTTGCCTTGTTTGGCGGCTTACATTGTGTAAGTCGGCTGTGGTTTTGGTTGCTCTTTTATCTGACTCCTTTCTTTAGGCTAGCTATGAAGACTTTTCCTACCTAGATTTTTAATCAATTACTTTCTACATGAGAAAGATTCCGCCTCTTCCTACCTTCCTTTCCGTTTAATAATCTAAACAAATTTGTGCAATTAAAATACACTATAAAACAAATTATAGTGCATTTTAATTGCACAGTCAATACTTTTACTTGAATGGTGTGTGATTTGATGCCTTCTTTTGGCGAGCGTTTAAATACATTAAGAAAAACCCATAATCTAAAAGCCGAAGATCTAGCAGATATTGTTGGAGTCAAACGTCGAATCATATTTATGTATGAGAAAAACGAATCAAAACCAAGCTTTGAAGTTCTTATCTCCCTTGCCAATTATTTCAACGTATCTCTAGACTACTTAGTAGGTAGATCAGATGAAGCTCGAAGGAATTAATAAATTAAGTTACCTATGGGTCTGATTGTTTTAAATTACATAACACGCCTTTAAAGTAGGTAGACTTAAAAAGGCTAATAAGATGGAAAAGCCAATAAATAACAAGAACAAAAATAATATCTACTTGTTATAAAACGCATGCTCGAACCGAAAGTTGATTTATATTATAATAAGTGTTAGGTGAAAAAACTATGAATTACAATGATAAAGTTAAATTTCTTTTAGATAAACATAATCTATCTGTGAAGAAATTTGCCGATATTTTAGGTGTCCAAAGAAATTTTATTTATGAAGTCATTAGAGGGAAAAAACAATTTAGTAAACAGAACGAAGCTATTTTAGTCAATCATTTTGATTTGAGAACTGATTATTTTCTAAATGATATACGCGAAACAATCACAATTGATAGTAGTGATGAATTATTCTATACCTTAGTCCCTGAAGCAAAAGATACTAATATTACTTTGGATAAGATTAGGAAATTAGTTAAAGTTCTTAAAGACGAAGACCGTTCTTAATTCTTTATCTAGCAATGATTGAATTCCTTTTTGGGCGATAAATGTAGGGGCAACACTAGGGGACTGTTCTTTTGTGTTAACTGGACACCTCCCGCCATGATAACTAAGGGTGTTAATCATGCCAAAGAATAGCAAGAAAAAAAGAGTGAAAGTGGAATTTATCATGTAATACTGCGAGGCATCAACAGGTATTAGTTTTGCCATTGTCCGCAAGGTGTAAAGCACCAAAAATCGAGTAGCCCAAAAAAATTAAACTCTATCTCGCCGTTTCAGAATCAAATAAACTGCTTATCTTTTTAATCGTTGTTATTTATTTGGTTTGCGGTTAAGTAAACAAGGCCCAAAACTATCCCCCCATTTTTCATAACAAAAGGCTCCCGATTTCTCGGAAGCCTTAATTTCTCTAGCACGCCTGGTAGGAGTCAAACCTACGAGCAACCGCTTAGAAGGGGTAAATATTGCTTGGGTTTACGTTTCGTTACGGCTGAATTTCCTTGATTTATAAGGGATTCAAGGTTTTATCTTGTTAGAACATCCGTTCTTTTTCGAGTTCATTTTCGAAAATAAACGGCAAGTTTACATAGTTATTTGGCGCGTATTTACTGGTTTTGTAGCATGTCAAAAAATCGAAAAACGGCAAAACCGTTTAGACTATCCCATAATGACATTATTATGTGTTTCAACTAAAAACACCCATAGCCCCGCCCACGCTTACTTAGGTGGTCTTTTGACACAACATTTGCCAGAAGTCATTAATCCTAATTCACCGAACTAGTGATTTTCGAAGCTTTTACAACAATTCCTATATCGTCAAACTCCACTGCAGTATCAGCCTCATAAACCTTTAAACTACCATTTGGCGACATCAATTTGGTATCTTTATTTAATATTCCTTTTATTACCTCTCCTTTGTAGTTCAGTTCAATTTTCTTTCCGCCCTTAAACTGAACGAGCCCAGCCATACCATTGTCCGTAATTTGGTTCCACCCTACAGGCTTTAAATAAGTATTCGAATGAATAGTTCCATATGCCATCATTCCGTTTGAATGAAAACTAACTTCAGTGGATTGCTTCAATCTTATAAAACTGCTGCTGTTCAAAGGAACATTAAGATACCATGGTTCTATGGTATAAATAGTAGTGCCTTTGATAACCGCCCCTCGACTGTTAAAGGTTACTTTAGTATCCTTATTAAACCAGCCTTTATAAGATCTGAAATATTTTTCTCCATTTTCTTCAAAAATAAGCGGTATGCAACTAAGCAGTGCATCGTACGCTAATATACCTTCGATAACCTCGCCATTCTCATTTAAAGTCACCATAGTTCCACTCTTAAACGTTGGTGGATCGTCGGTGGCCAAAAGGCCAGATGGAATTAATTTCGTATTTTTTTCTAATATTTTTGTATTTACTACGGCATTGGCACTAGCATTATGACAGAAAAACAAAAATGTCATAAGTAATACTGTTAATAGTCCGATACGTTTTAGCATTTGATCTCCTCCAATTATCAATATACTTCCACCATATCACAATCATTTCACATAATTTGTCGAATGACAAAAAAACACAAGAAAAACACAAGGGGACGGTTCTCGCGTGTCAACAAGACACCTCATCCATGATCGAAAGCTATTGCCGAACGAATCCTCCGAAATGATTAGACATTATGAAACTATGTACTACAAAAAGATATCCAATGCAACATATGTCATGCTGAACTTTTTAATATTAATGCAGGAATTTTTTACCTATCGACGAAGTGAATACAAAATAGCAACTGTGATATCTCATCTAGTATCGATTGGAGAGGAAGTTTATGTCTACCAAAGTTAATCTGGATGCATTAATACCTAGAGAAGACTTTGAGGTTACGGACGGTCAAAAAAGCTCCGGAAAAAACACTCAAACACTTTCTGTTAACGATTTTCGAGAAAACTCTCTTGTTTTTTCTGTTCTTCGTAAGCCCGATTTCCAAAGGGAAACGAACGAATGGGATGCAGAAAAAATTTGTAGTTTAGTGGAGAGTTTTTTAAACGAGGAACTAATACCCGCGGTAATTTTATGGAGAAGTGCGGGAAGTTATACTTTTGTTATAGATGGTTCTCATCGAATCAGCGCCCTAGCATCCTGGCTGAACGATGATTATGGAGACGGTCCAATATCAAAAAGATTTTATGAGGGACGTATACCCGATGAACAAATAATTATAGCCGAAAAAACAAGAGCTCTTATTAAAAAACGGATCGGATTATTTACTGATTATGTACTTGCAGCAACTAATCCTGAAAAGGTAAGACCTGAAATTGCCGAAAAGGCAAAAAGTCTTGGTGTTATTGCGTTACAACTACAGTGGGTTGAAGGTGATTCGGCTACTGCAGAATCTTCATTCTTCAAGATTAATCAAAAAGCAGCTCCAATAGATCCAACCGAATTAAGATTATTAAAAGCGAGAAATATGCCTAATGGTTTAGCTGCTCGCGCAATAATCAGAGGCGGTAAAGGTCATAAATATTGGTCAAAATTTGAGGAAGAAAAACAGAAAAAAATACAAGAACTAGCCGAAGAAATACATAACATCCTCTTCTTGCCGCCTCTCTCAAATCCGATAAAAACACTAGACTTACCAATAGGCGGAAAGCATTTTTCTGCTTCCACATTGCCGCTAATATTAGATTTTGTGAATATCGCAAATGATGATTTAATTAAAAATGAAGTAACACAAGACCCTGATGGCAATGAAACAATTAAATATTTATACAATTGTAGAAAAATTGCACAGCGAATTAACAGTAGCCATCCTAGCTCTCTCGGGTTACACCCAGTTATTTATTTTTATTCTAGGGAAGGCAGGCATAAAATTGCTTCATTCTTCTCGATTACTTCATTAATGTTAGAATTTAATAAGAAAAATACTTTTAATTCTTTTATCAAAGTCCGTAAGGATTTTGAGGACTTGCTTATTAATCACGACTATTTAATACAACAAATTGTACGTAAATATAGGGGCGCAATGCAGAGCCATATATATATAAAGAATTTTTACCTTTCATGTATTGATAAGCTGCTAGAAGGTAAAACGCCATCTGAAGTAATAACAGAATTAATAAATATGTCTGAATTTATGTATTTAACCCCGGCCGTTGCTGAAAATGAAATCGCAGGAACAAAAAATTTTTCGGATGAAACTAAATCAGCAGCCTTTATAAGAGAGGCTTTAAGTGGTGCGGTAAGATGTCGTATATGTGGTGGCTATATGCATAGAAATTCTATCACCATTGACCACATTATACGCAAACAGGATGGTGGTTCTGGTTCTTTTGATAATGCTCAGCTAGCACATCCTTACTGTAACACTACGTTTAAAAATTAAGAACAACACAAGGGGCGTTTTCGCGGGTAACACAAAGGGACGGTCTGACGGGACACCCTCATCCATGATGACCTGGATGAGGGTGTTAATTTATGCCAAGAATAGCAAGAAAAAAGAGTAACAATGGGATTTATCATGTAATGCTGCACAATGCCTTAACTTTGAATTGAGAGTAAAAGAATCACAGGCAAAGAAGTACAAGATATCTTGAAAGAAGTATGCGGAGTTCACAGTATAGCTGCATTTCAGGCTATGGAAAGAACACAAAGGGACGGTTCGAAACCACTGATATATCTCGAGAACACTAGGGGACGGTTCTTCTGTGTTCATGGTTATAGAAATACATATAATCATCAATTAGTTGTCGGGCCTCATCAAAATTTTTTGGCTTATGTCTATAGATACACTCTGATTTGAGAATACCGAAGAAATTTCCGCCATTGCGTTATCATTTTAACGGCCTTAGTATTTCTCAAGTCGAAGTATTCAGCAATTTCACGATTGGTCACTCCATTTTCTTTCATCTTGAGGAACTTCTTTAATAATGCTTTCCCCAAAATGTTTCATGCCACATTTTCCGGACATAACAAGACCTCCTAGTGCAGATTTCTAATTCTACAATAGGAGGTCTTTTTCTTTCAATGTCCGGATTTAGGGATTCTGTTCAAAAGGAACGGTTCATTTTTATTATTATATTTAGTGGTTATGGGGCACCCTTTTCCTCGACTGCCGCATAATATCGTTTAACATATTTTACATTATAATCGTTACCTTTGATTTCATTTCCTTTTTCATTTCTTCTTATAAGATGCATTGTATATCGATTATTCTCTAGGACAACATAACACACAATATTATTAGTTGTCCAAGATCCATCTGGTCCTTTTAACGAAACAGCAATCATAGATTCTCCCATCGGATTAACATTACCAGCTCTAATAATCTTAAGGTTTTTTTCATTAAATGAATATTTTGCTTCAGTTCCAACTGGTGTAAACCAATATCCATAGAGCAATTCTTTTGCCATTTGCTCATTGCTTTTTTCAGCATACACAGTTGCCACAGTAAAAAAGCTTGAGAAAAATAAGGCCATTAGTAAAACGGCAATAGATTGTTGTACCTTTGAACAAATTCTAAATTGATTTTTAATAAAACTTCTCAATATTACAACCCCCTGTTTTTAATTTTCAAGTGCTTTTCGGCATTCTATACATAATACCATTATTTTCTATTTATTGTCAACAGGTCAGGAGCTTAAACGGTGCTATTCGTGGTCGATTGACAAAACAAATGACACAAGGGCACGTTCTTCTGTGTTATAAAAATGCCCTCATCCACAATAAACTGGATGAGGGCATTTTTATAACCCCATTGGTAACAATTAGGACTGGGGAGTAAGTTAGCCTGGAGGTGGAACTCCTTCGGGTTACTTACTCACTAGTCCCTCTTGGTCGTATTTTTCCCAAACGAAACAAGAATATTATTACGTCATTCTGCTTCAAAGTAAGAACGACAAAGCCCCTTTTGTATTTATGTGAAAGGCCTTTGTCCCATCATTATTTTCGACGCAAATTAAAAAGTAGTATTTACCCTTTCTTTGCAAGTGCCTCAGCAATCAGCTTACCCAATCTAACTGCTTCTTCCACTGCCGGTTGTTCTTCAAATTTTTTCACACCGGCTTTTGCTACCGTGGCAGTCGGGCCCAATAGCATCTTTAGACCGGATATCTCACACGTGTCGCCGACACCACATCTGATACAAGGCACGTTTCCAGTGACTTTTACCCCACCGAGATAATTCATTCCTTCCTCTATCACATAGTACATGATAGCATTTTGCCCCATAGAAGCCGCTGGCGGCAACTCGGGATTTTCTTCCGGTGCCGCGTGTGTAACAACGGAAACAGCTGGTTTACCTTTCATATAGTTCTTTAAATGGCGATTAGCAAAACATCTCTCCATAAATGCCTTTGTCCAGGAATCCAATGATGAGAAAGGCGTCCATCCCCCTATTACAATTGCGCTTGCTTCTCTGGCTTTTTCTATTAGCATAGGACCATCGTCATCAATGACACACTTATTCGTGTATGTACATTCTAAACAATGCATGCAACCAGAGTATTTATAGTCGCTCAATTTAATAAACTCTGCTTCCAATCCTGTTGCATCCAGAATTGCTTTAACGGCGCGATCGGTATTGCTGTTGGAAATAGGTGAGCCTGAAACTCCAAGTACTTTCATTTAACATACCTCCCATTTTATTCTTTAATGTAGTAGTGATTGAGTTAATTAAATAATAACTCAGGGAGGTAAAAAATGTTGTAAAATGCTTTACAATAATACTCTTTTAGACAATTCGATTTTTCATTTTCCGTTCTCACTTTCTATCCTTTGCTCACCTGCGTAAACGGCTATTTTGCATCTGTTAATAGTTTGACTAGGTAGGTAATAACTCTGATTGCATTTTAATCAATTAGGCAATTGATAGGTAACTGTAACTGTAGCTATTATTGTTTATTACAATATTTTCTAGTAGTATATACTTATAAATTCAAAGGAGGAGATTAAGTGAAACACCTATTATTAATATTACTGTCCATTGTAATTATTAACTTTAGCTTACCAACAAGCACGAGCGCGGCTGCTTTAATTGTAGAAAAAGATTTCGGCAAGTACTTTGAAGGATATACCACTAGTACATTTATTATGTACGATGAGGCAAAGGACCAGTACATTGTCTTCAATGAACCTCAAAGTATAAAACGATTGTCTCCCTGTTCTACCTTCAAGATTTATAATTCACTTGCTGGATTAGAAACTGGTGTCTTAGACCACGAGGATGTATATACTTTATTTAAATGGAATGGAACACAATATACATTTCCGGCTTGGAACCATGACCAAACATTGGCATCCGCTACAAGGGATTCAGTTGTCTGGTATTTCCAAGAACTTGCCTCCAGGATTGGAGCTGAAAGAATGCAAGCCTATCTTGATAAAATTGAGTATGGTAACCGTAATATTTCAGGAGGGTTGACAACATTTTGGCTACGGTCCTCATTACAAATCTCAGCTCAGGAGCAAGTAGATCTATTATACAGGTTATATTCGGGAAAATTACCAATTTCTCCTGAAAATATAGATATAGTAAAAAAGAATATTACTTTGTCAGAAAGTAATGGTGTCCGATTTATGGGCAAAACGGGTTCAGGGTTTCAGGATAACAAATGGCTCTTAGGATGGTTTGTCGGTTGTGTCGAAAATCAAGGAAATCGCTATTTCTTCGCCACAAATATCCAAGCACAAGATAACGCGACTGGTGGAAAAGCCAGGGAAATTACGAAATTAATCTTAAAAGACCTTCAAGTACTCTAGCATATATTTGTCTGTGCTCATAACTCCCCTGTAATAGATACCAAAAGCAAGTTAAAAATGAAGAAATTAAGGCTGATTAACAAACCAAGCCCCCGGCACACGCCAGGGGCTTTACAATTTCGCTCTATAAGTTACCTATTTATTACCGCTGGGGTCTTTAAGTTTCTTAACCTGATTGCGGCGTTCCATCTCCCGCAATGCCTGAGGTTCTCCTTAGAAATAATGGTTAGGTGACTGTTCTCAACAAAATACTATCATAATTTTTCCTGCTGCCACCTTTGTGTCATATCCACCAATATATATAATAATGGGGACAAAAAGAAACCAGGCCCCTCGGGCCTGGTTTAAAAAATGCCTAGTAGTAAGCCATCTAAACTATAGCAAGCCTTATTCATCTTTGCAAACCAGCATACTGCAAATGTTGAATACGACCAAGGTCAGTAAAGTATCACCATGGCAAACTCAGTTAGTCCTAACAAAGACAGCCCGGAATGTCACCAACCCAGCCTATTTAAATATATTCTTCACCGTGTCCAAAGCCCATCGTTTTAGTGAAATAGTGGCACTGGATTTGGCATCCACTGGTGAGGCCTGTTTAAGTGCTTTTTTAACAGCCTCGCTAAACTGCTGATACGAAACGGTGGCTCCTGATATCGCATCAATGGCTTCCACGTTTTGCGTCTCTACAAGCTTAACTGGATAGGCCGCCGAGGCTTTCAGCGCCTGCTGCGCCTTTTTATAAAACTCCTGATTTTCTATTTTGCCGTTGGTTTTGCCGTAATCTTCATCTTTAAGCGTGCCGTCTTTTTTAATTCCTTTGTAATCGGCCTTAACAATCTGCCGGTTGGCAATAACCAGCGTAATTTCCCCCACTGCACCCCGTTCATCAGGGCTGCTCTTGGCTGTATAGGTACCATCCTTGTAGCTTTTTACCGCCGGGCCTGTTTCCTTAGCCCCACCGCAGCCAGCCAAGAGACCGACCGCTAAAACACCTGCCGTCAAACCAGCTAGCCATTTGCGCATGTGCAGGCCACCTCCTCCGCCCGGCAGCTGTTCTGCCGCTGATCGGCAATCCGACCATGGCCCAACACGATACACCGCTCGGCCCGGTCCGCCACTTCCGGGTCATGGGTTACAGTTATAATCGTATGCCCTTCCCGGTGCAGTTCCTGGAAAATCCCCAACAC
>JAEWGR010000016.1 GCA_023388195.1 Bacillota bacterium | reverse complement strand
TATATGCGTCTCTGCTTATCCCTGCCGCTATCTTTATTAAGGAAGACATGCTTCTTAATCAGACGCACCAGGCACAAGTTCAACTCACACAACGATTACTTATATTGAAGCCGTTTTATCGGCTCATTATCAATCAAAATTGTTGTTGTTTGTGCTGCAAGCAGCACAACGCACATCTGGCTTTTTAGATGCATTTCTTTACATTGTTCAGTTTTCAGGGAACGTTGTACACTCAATCACGGACGTATCATGGATGATACGTTTTGCCCGGAATAGATTCACAATATTCGCACTGTCTTAAATTCGACAGCTTTTATATACTATCATGTTAATCTGATCTTGTCAACATAATATTTTTTTGGGTGTTGTCGAAAACCGACAGCTTTAATATATTATCATTTACTTCATACTAAGTCAACTAATATTTTTTGAAGTTTATTGTCAACTTAGAATTATCTTGGCTGCACAGCCAATCGACTGCTAGTGAATTCTTGGGTTGAAACTATCATTTCAATATAAGCGTAGCCCTGTAGCAATTTAGCCTATTTCACTAGCTAACTCATTTCATTTTTTGCATTATGTCATTTAGTTTTCCTGAAATCCAACAAAACTTATATTAAAAAGCTAAGTACAGGAGTAAGGATTTATTAAATATATAGGCTTAAATTAATTATTGGATTTCATATATATTGAATGATATTATTTTTTCTTTGATTAACTCTTAACTAAGGAATATAATATTATATAAAGTAATTATTAGCTATCAGGGAGGCGACTCTATGTTTACGCTTAACTTTCAATCACCAAATCACGAAAAGTTATTAATCAGCCGTCAAAAAAACTGTACTATTCGCCCGGGAGATATGAGCGATACTTATCCGGAAAACTCTATAGTTTGGATAACGGTGGGTGAAAAATTTAAAACAAAAAGAAAATTATATCCTGCTATGATTGACCGGGTATTAATAAAGAAATTTTCTGACCTCACTACACACGATTTAGACCATCAGAACCCTGAAATAAAAACAAAAGAGGAATTGCTCAATTTCTTCGAAAAAATTTATCAAAAATCAATTCATTCTGACGACATGGTAACTGTAATCTATTTCTCAGAAATAATTGAACAGTAATAAAAGGCACTCGCTTGAGTGCCTTTTCTATATTTGTGTACCTTCAAAATTCAGCTAACCCATTTTTTAATACAGGCTAATTTAGATGCTGGTCAGGTTTTGCTTTATACCATGCCGCATACATCGCCGGTAATACCAAGAGTGTCAATATAGTTGCACCAAATAACCCGCTGGCGATGGCGACGGCCATAGGGCCCCAAAATATACTGGAAACAAGCGGAATCATTCCCAGGATAGCCGCTGCTGCTGTTAATAAAATGGGACGAAAACGTATAAGCGTAGCATTAATGATAGCGACCCATAAGGTTTCGCCGGCAGCCTGCTGCTGGTCAATTTGATCCATTAAAATAACTGAGTTTCGCATAATAATGCCGGCCAGGGCCAAAATTCCCAACTGAACAACAAAGCCCATAGGCTTTCCTGTTATCAATAACCCAATAGTAACACCGATAATACCAAGCGGGGCAGTCAGCAGAGTTAACAACATTTTGGGGATATTCTGCAACTGAATCATTAATAAGATCATAATCGCTATAATCATTACCGGTACAGGTTTGGAGATGAACTCGGAAGCTTTAATGCTGGACTCCTTCGAGCCATCGTATTCGATACTATAACCAAGCGGCAACGAAGACCGCAGTTCATCAAGACCCTGGTATACTTGTTCTGTAACATCGTCACCAGTTAAGCCGGGTTTAATTTCTGCCTGAACGATAATCATAGGGTTTAGATTATACCGGTAAATCAGCCCCTCTTCTGCGGCAAATTTGATTTTTGCAATTTGATCAAGAGGAACATACTTACCATTGCCAATATGAATGTTGAGATCTTGCAGCCGGGATAGATCAGTACGATTCTCAGCATCAAAGCGAAAGACCATACTAACGGTTCTATCACCATCACGAAATTCGGAAACCGGCGCACCAGATAACTGTGCTTGCAGAGAAGTAGACAACGCTTGCGAAGCAATACCTAATTTTCTGGCTTTGTCCTGATCAATTTCCAGATGAATCACTTTACTTTTTTCATACCAGTTTAAATTGGTACTTTTCACGCTGGGATTAGCTGTCATAATTTTTTCGACCTGCTTGGCAATTTCCCGGACTTTATCGTGATCGGCACCTTTTACGCGCAGCATAACCGGATAGTCGGCACTCGGGCCATTGGCAATAACCTTGCTATGGGCCAAAACATCCGGAAATTCATCATTTAGAAGCTTACTTAGTCTAATCTGCAATTGATCACGAGCCACAGCATCTTTGGCCACAATAACAAATTCGGAAAAGTTAGGCTTATTGAATGTAGGCTCAAAACTTAAAACAAACCGTGGCGCACCTTCACCTACGTGATATGTGTAGAAATCAATCAACGGATCTCCATTCAATCTTTCAGCAAACTGTTTTGCGATTTCATCGCTGCTTTTAACATTAGCCCCTTCAGGTAGTTGTAGCTGGATGATGAGCTCAGGCCGGGTAGATGCAGGGAAAAATTCTTGCCGCACTAATCCCAATAAAGCAATAGCCGCAAAAAAACAGCCTGCGGTAGCCGATAACACCAATTTGCGGTGGTTCAGGCACCAAATCAAAACTTGTTTAAACAGTAGATAAAATTTAGAGTTATGTAAGTTAGCCCCTTCTGCCACATGATCTTTAGGCTTAATTTTGATGAAGAGATAACCTAATAACGGTGTGGCCGTACCGGCGACAATCCAGGAGGTAAGCAATGAAATAGCCACTACCGAAAAGATGGTAGTACAATACTCAGAAGCACTGCCTGGTGCAAATCCAACCGGAATAAACCCGGCGACAGTGACCAATTCCCCGGTTAAGCGCGGATATGCGGTAGAAGTATAGGCATAACAAGCTGCCTCAAATCGGCTCCAGCCTTCTTCCAGTTTGACAACCATGGTTTCAATGGTAATAATTGCATCATCAACCAGCAGTCCTAACGCAATTATCAAAGCGCCTAAGGATATTCGCTGCAGATCGATCCCCATCAGGTTCATGAAAGTAAACACTATCCCAATAACCAAAGGAATGCATAACGCCACAATGACGCCAGAACGCACACCAAGGCTGGCAAAGCTTACAATAAGAACAATAATGATCGCTTCAGTCAACGATTTAACGAACTCATTAATTGAAGTCTCTACTACTTTCGGTTGGTTAACAGTCTGATGAAGCTCCAATCCGGCAGGCAGTTCTTTCTTGAGCTGCGCAATTGTTTTCTCAAGGTTTTCTCCGAGGGTAAGAATATTACCGCCTGGTTCCATTGCCAGTGAGACTCCCAGGGCAGGAACACCATTATAATAAAATCTGGGGTCGCTTGGCTCAGCATAAGCCCGGGTGACTTTGGCTATATCGCCTAAACGAAAAGTGCGTCCGCCTGCTTGAATCGGAGTCTCGCGCAACTGATCAAGATTTTCAAATATACCAGTAACCCGCAAGTACATGTTATCAGTAGCAGTTTCAAGCATACCCGCAGCGGACATGGAATTCTGGGCCTGCAGGGTGGCAGTAAGTAAGCTGGGATCAATCCCTAATTGAGCGAGCTTACTGTTTTCTATCTCAATATAGATCCGCTCACTTTGTACCCCTAATAATTGGACTTTTTTTACGCTGGCAACACCAAGTAGGATACGGCGAATTTTTTCGGCTTTTTCCCGCATTTCTTCATAAGAATAGCCGTCACCGGTTAATGCATAGATTACACCGTATACTTCGTCAAATCGGTCATTAAATTGAGGAGCCATGACTCCAGCCGGTAATGAACTGGTCATATCGTTGACCATATTGCGAGCTTCTACCCATCTGCCGCGGACTTCTGCCTTCGGTACCGTATCTTTGAGATTGACATAAATAACACTGTACCCGGGTGTAGAATAGCTTTTTAAAAAATCAAGACCAGGCAAATCCTGCAACTTTTTTTCAATCTTATCGGTAACCTGTTCTTCTATTTGGCGGGCAGTAGCTCCTGGCCAGGCAACTGTTACTACCATTTGTTTGATCGTAAAATCGGGGTCCTCCATACGGCCTAATTTATTATAAGAAAAGATGCCGGCAAAGAAAAACAGAACGATAAAAAAATAAATGAAGTGTTTGTGTTCAAGCGACCATTTGGTTAAATTAAAGCCATTCATAACGAATCACCGCCGAATTTGACTCTTTGCCCTTCTTTGAGTTTATGTACCCCGGCAATGACGATCCGGTCCCCTTGCTGTAAGCCGCTTATTACTTGAATGGTTCCATTGCCGAAACTGCCGGTTTGAATGGGGCAAAGTGTCAGGGCGCCCTCTTGTATCAACCACACTTTAGGTATATCACCATCTTGGTAGACAGCGGCCACAGGGATCATTACCTTGGGTTGTGTATGGTTGTCACCTACAGTAACGGCAGCAGTCATTCCTAATTTTAATTCTGCCGGTGGATTAAGCAGACCGATGCGGACCTTAAAGGTACGAGTAGCTTGATCTGCCATAGGTGCAACCTCTCTAATTGTTCCCTGCACAGTTACGCTAGGCAGTGCCCAAAAAACAACTTTAACCTGTCCGGCTTTCCGCAACTGTTCTATGCGGTTTTCCGGGACACTAATTTCCACTTCGCGTTCACCCTCTTGCACAACAGTAATGACAGCTTGTCCAGCAGCCACCACTTGCCCCATTTCAGCCGTTATACTGGTAATAACGCCTGCTTTGTCAGCCCGTAAGAGACTATAATCCAATTGATTGCTCCCCTGCGCATATTGGGCGGAAGCCTGCCGTACGGCAGCAAGGGCAACCTCATACGAGCTGATATATTGGTCATATTGGGCACGGCTGATCGCACCAGTATCTAATAATTGCCGATAGCGGTTCATATTGCTTGCAGCAAGCTTAAGTTGCGACTCAGCAGCTGCTACCTGGGCTGAACTGCTGCTTACATTTTGTTGAAGATCTCTAGGATCAATTTGCATTAAGATGTCGCCGGCATTAACTGTGCTGCCAAGTTGGACATTGCGTTTTAAAATTTTTCCACTGACCTGAAACCCGAACTGACTTTCATACCGCCCGCGAACTTCGCCTGAATATGTATAGCCTTGGGCTGTGCCTGTAGTATCGATGACAGCCGTCCGTACCATTGTAATTTCTTCCGTCGCCGGTTTGTCACTATGAAGTTTTACCCAGAAAAAGCCGCTGCCGATAATGCCGGCACCGATTCCCACCATAATCAAGCCATAAACTAGTTTCTTACCGCTCAGGTTGGTTAAAAAATGCAAGTGTTTCATTTGTTTGCTCCTTTACTTTCGGTATCTTTCAAAGGTATCCGCTGAGAAACCGGGGGTTCATATGCTAAAAGATGAATCATCTCTTCGGCACAGATGATTTCGATTCTTCCGACCTGTCTGCCCTCCCATGTCCAGGTCTGCTTCAATTCGGCTACAAGTTGATTAATTTGTTCCTGGGGCAGCGAGCAGTCTGCCGCAACAGGGATTCCTTGAACAATAATGGTACACACTTCTTCGCCCCAAATTATAAATTCCAGATGCTCTATTTATTGATCTATGGTAAGACCTTATTAATTAATTGAATTGAGTCAATTAATTAATAAAAAAAAGCGCCCATTCAGATTTCTGAAAAGCGTTTTTCGTTTGCTAATACAATTCGTTGTCTATAAGAAGCTGGATAGTGCCCGTCTCCGCTCCTAAAGCAGTTTCAATAAGCTTTTCTGCCAATTGAAACTGACACCGAAGTTGTTCTGCAGGTACGCTTGCGTAAATTGCATTAATCAAAGAATCAAGAATGGCCAAAACTATATTGACTACGGCTTGTGGATGAGCGGCATGAAAATAATGTTCGCAGTTTCCTTCCTCAATAATATTCAGCAATAATGGTGCCAGTAACTGTTCAACCTGCCGGCCTATCTTATCCAGCAAATGTATAGTGCTGTCATTATAAAGAAATCCAAAAGTTAAACCAGCTTCATGATGCAGCGATTGAAATAAGATCTGTAAGACAACCTGAAATTTATTGCCCAAAGGGACATTATTGGCCTGAAGCGTCATTTTGATTCTCGCCATATAACTAGACAGTTCCCGGTTAATTAAAGCCTCTAATATTTCCTCTTTAGATTTAAAATAGTAATAAAGCGTCCCCTGGGCAACTCCCATCTTTTGGGCGATGTCACTAATTGCCGTCTCATGATAACCCTTTGCATAAAACAGAGGTTCCGCAGCATTTAAAATTTCATTAATCCGTATTTGAGGATCTTGTGGCGGTCGAGCTATTGCTATCACCTCATTAATTGACTCAATTCAAATTATATATAATTAAGGCAAACTAGTCAATAACTATTTTACCTTATCCTCATTCCTTCGATTCGATCTGACTCTATCACCCACATAAAGAGGCTGAAACTTGCCATTGGGGTTTTCACGCTAATCATAAGACCGTGGCACCCTGAACGGTCTAAGCCTTGCCTATGCACATAGAAAAAAGCACCCACATAAAGTGAGTGCTTGTCTTGAATCAGCAACTTCCTAATCTCCCAGGCCCTCCAGCCAAGTACCTTCGGCTGACTACGACCGTCCATAGCACCCCATCTATGCGATGCTGTTACAACAAAGCCAGCCGCCAACCAGTCCTCGTATAGCAGTCTCCTAGGCGACGGTATCGTTGTACACTGCGGGCACCCCCTCCGACGTACTTCCAGTACGACTACGACGGCGTCCTCGCTCCGCCTCGCAACTGGGGTACTCTGAACGGTCTAAGCCTTCTCGCTTTCCATAATTAAAAACACTCACTGCAACAGTGAGTGTTTTTCTTTCTAATCAGCAACTTCCTAATCTCCCAGGCCGTTTCCAGCCAAGTACCTTCGGCGTTTGTGGGCTTAACTACTGTGTTCG
>JAEWGR010000012.1 GCA_023388195.1 Bacillota bacterium | reverse complement strand
GTTTGTGGTATACTACCCTTGCAGGAAATACCTGCCTAAAAGAGAAGTAATTAGAAACATTACGCAGCCGCGAAGGTGGTGTTTTCCTTTGAGTGAGCTTAGCCAATTAGGTGAATTTGGCCTGATTGATTTAATCAAACAGGATACGATTAATGATCACAGCAGTGTGATTGTTGGTATTGGTGATGATGCTGCCGTGGTTTTGCCTGCACCCCGTCAGCTGCAGCTGCTGACGGCTGATATGCTTGTGGAGAAAATCCACTTTGATCTGACGACAACCACCCCCTGGCAGCTTGGCTATAAAGCGATTGCCGTTAATCTGAGTGATATTGCGGCTATGGGGGGAGCCCCCCGGCATGCGGTTGTGTCAGTGGCTTTGCCGCCAGCTATCCCGGTGGAATTTGTTGTCAATCTATATAAAGGCATGAAAGAGATTTGCCGGGAGTTTGGCGTCAACATCGTCGGTGGTGACACGGTTGCCAGCCCGCAGGGACTGGTCATTAATGTGACGGTAACCGGCGAGGTTGAACCGACCAAGCTTGTACGCCGGTCAGGTGCCAGGCCCGGTGACCTGGTGGCTGTCACCGGCAGGCTTGGCAGTTCGGCAGCCGGTTTAGCCCTGCTGCAGGCCGGTAAATGGGAGGATGAGGATTTTGCCTGGCCGTTGGTCACGGCTCATCTGACGCCCCGGCCCCAGGTCAAAACCGGTCAGCTGCTGGCTGCGCTTGGCGCTACCAGTATGGATGATATCAGTGACGGGCTGGCAAGTGAAGCCCATGAAATAGCAAAGGCCAGTCAGGTCGGGATCAGGCTGTTTGCCGGCCAAATCCCGCTGGCGCCGGAACTGGTAGCGGCTGCTGCCAGGTTTAACAAACCGGCAATTGACTATGCCCTGTTTGGCGGTGAGGATTTTCAACTGGTGTTTACCATGGAGCCAGACCAATTTGAAACCCTGCTGGCCCTCCATCCTGACCTGCCGGTATCCCGGGTGGGCGAGGTTGTTGATGCCGCCAGGGGTGTGACACTGGTTGATGAAGCCGGCTGCGAGCAAGAACTTAAACCCCGGGGGTTTAATCATTTCCGCCAGGAGGAGTAATATCTTATGTTAGTTATTAAGACGCACTCGCCTGATGAAACTTATGCATTTGGAAAAAATGTGGCTAAGTTACTGCAATCAGGTGATGTTTTATGTTTGGCCGGTGATTTGGGAGCCGGAAAAACACGGTTAAGCCAGGGCATTGCTGCCGGTCTGACTGTGTCGGGGAGTGTTACCAGTCCGACTTTCACCGTCCTTAATGTATATGAAGGAATAACCGGCAGTGGGCAGGCACTGCCGGTATATCATTTTGATCTTTACCGGCTAGAGCATCCGGCTGAGCTTGCCGATATTGGCTTTGATTATTATCTTGGGGCTGACGGTATTGCCATTATCGAGTGGCCGGATAAATTCCCGGAGTTTTTGCCGGCCGAACGCCTGTGGCTGACAATTAAAGCCGGTGAAGGCCCCGATGAACGGGTTCTTTGTCTCACTGCTGCCGGGACAAGATATGTAGCGCTTTGCGAGGAGTTGAAACAGATTGCCGATTCTTGCTGTTGATACCGCCACCCTTGTGTCCAGTGTTGCGATTGCCACACCGGCCGCGCTGGTGGCTGAACTTACTGTTCAGACCCGAAAGACCCATTCCGAACGGCTGATGCCTCATATTGCCAGCCTGCTTACCATGGCTGAAGTATCCCAAACCAGCCTTAAGGCCATTGCCGTAAGCAACGGCCCCGGCTCTTTCACCGGTCTCAGGATTGGTTTGGCTACCGCCAAAGCCCTGGCCTACGCACTCAAGATCCCCCTAATCGGGGTGCCCACTTTAGCCGCAATGGCTTATGCCTGCCCGGCACCGGGTGTGCTGCTGGCGCCGATGCTTGATGCGCAAAAGGGCAATGTGTATCTTGGTTTGTACGAATGGCGCGGGGGCGAGATGGTGGAAGTGGAACCGCCGCGGGTGGTGGCATTTCCTGAGGCTAACGCGGAGCTGGCGGCGAAGGGGCGGCCTGTCCTGTTGCTGGGAGAGGCGGCTGTTATGTACAAAGACGAGATTGAGCACCCGGCCCCGCCGCATATCGTTATGCCCCGGGCCGGCAGTGTGGCCGTTCTGGCCCAGCAGCTGTATGCGCAGGGGGTAAGACATGACGTAGCCACACTGGAGCCCTTATATATCAGGCGTTCCGAGGCCGAGGAGCTGTGGGAGCGGCGCCAGGCGCAGGAGTGTCGCTGATATGCCGGATTTAGCCGTGCGGAGTATGCAGACAGGCGATATTGATGAGGTGCTGCTCATTGAGCAGGCGGCGTTTGCCACGCCTTGGTCACGGGCCGCCTTTGAAGAAGAAATCAATAATAACGACCTGGCGCACTACCTGGTTATTACGGATGGCAGCCATATAGTGGGCTATGGCGGTTTCTGGCTGATTATGGATGAAGCGCATGTGACGAACATAGCGCTGCTGCCCTCCTATCACGGGCAGGGGCTGGGGTTGCTGCTGCTGGAGAACATGATTCTCGCCGCCAAAGTCAAAGGCGCTGTCAGCATGACGCTTGAGGTCCGTCCATCCAATACGGCTGCCCGCAAGCTTTATTCGCGGCGCGGCTTCACTGAACGCGGCATTCGGCCCAATTATTACGCCGACATCGGCGAAGACGCGCTCATTATGTGGCTCGATAACCTGTAGTAAGCACAAAAAAAGGAGCCACGCTAGATTGTGGCCCCAGGGTGATTGTGTAAGATAACATATGCGAGTCTCAGTAAAAAGGTGACAAAATGAAGCAGGGCGGCCGCAGCCGCCCTGTGCTTTACAATTTATCGGAGAGTAGATTCATACTGCTCGATCATTTTACGAACCATGTGACCGCCTACGCGACCGCAATCAGCAGAAGTCATAGTGTACCAGCCTTGGCTGCGAACGCGATCAGCTATACCTAACTCGTTAGCTACTTCCATTTTCATTTTGTCCAGAGCGTTTTCTGCACCAGGAGTAACAGGTTTGTTTGAGCGTGCCATATATTCGCACCTCCTTTCCGGGACTGTATGTTGTTGTCCTTGCTTCTAATTTGGCTTACTTTCGGGATTCTAATACATCATTTGCACTATGTAATAATTAGCAGACAGCTGATGGAGGTCTTTCAATGAATCAAAGTGTAACATTGGCGCTGGAAACAAGCTGTGACGAAACATCGGCGGCTGTGGTTGCCAACGGACGTATTGTATTGTCTAATATTATTTCTTCGCAAATACCAACCCACCAAAAATTTGGCGGGGTTGTGCCGGAGATTGCCTCCCGTAAACATATTGAGAATGTGATTCCGGTTATTGATCAGGCTCTGACTGCGGCGGGAACAACACTGTCGGCGGTTGACGCGATTGGCGTTACCTATGGGCCCGGCCTGGTCGGGGCCCTGCTGGTCGGGGTGGCTACAGCCAAAGCCCTGGCATTTTCTCTAAATAAGCCGCTCATTGGGGTGAATCACCTGGAAGGGCATATTTTTGCCAATTTCCTGGCCCATCCGGAACTGGAGCCGCCTTTTGTGGCGTTGGTAGTATCAGGCGGCCACACGTCGCTGATTTATTTAAAAAATTATAATGAGCTGGAGCTGCTGGGGCAGACCCGTGATGACGCGGCCGGTGAGGCGTTTGATAAAATTGCCCGGGTTATGAATTTCCCTTATCCGGGCGGCCCGTATATTGATCAGGCTGCCAAACAGGGAAATCCGGCTGCTATTGCCTTTCCCCGGGCGTTTGCCGGCAAGAGCGGGGATAACAAATTCGCGTTTAGTTTCAGCGGCCTGAAGTCGGCTGTGTTAAACTACCTGAACAGTGCCGCCCAGCGGGGGGAAACGGTCAGTATTCCCGATGTGGCTGCCAGCTTTCAGGCCGCGGTAGTTGATGTGCTGGTTATGAAAGCGCTGGCGGCTGCCGAGCAGGCCGGGGTGGATAAAATTGTGCTGGCCGGCGGGGTGGCCGCCAATTCATCCCTGCAGGCTGAACTGACAGCACAAGCCCAAAGCCGTGGCCTGGCCGTATTTTATCCGTCGCCGGTCTTATGTACCGATAATGCGGCGATGATTGCCTGCCGGGCGCATTATCAGTATTTGGCCGGTGATTTTTCCGATCTTAACTTGAATGCGGTGCCTTCGCTTACATTGGGTACCCGGTGATGTGGACAACTGCCGGCAAAATATTTGTGGATAATGTGGGTAAGATTATAAAAACAGCGTAGTATCCGTGCTATACTGCTGTGGGTAACCCTGTGGATATTGTGGATAACCCGGGGATAACCCTGGGGATTTTGTCAGAAGCGGCAGTAATGTGTAACTTTGTAAATTTAGCACCAGATAACAAGGAATTTTTAAAGTTACAGTTGAATACATAAAAGATTAAGCAGGCCTTAGGTTTTGTTTCAGGGAACGGGGGATAGTGTATGGGTGTAGCGGCAGATATTTGCCGGAAGATAACGAGGTTAACACCAAGCCAGACTCAATTTATTGATAAAGTATCAAGCGTCCTGGGGCTGGCTGCCGATCTGGCGCATGCGCAGGTAACCCTGTATGCTGCGGCCCGCAATGAAAATTTTTTGGCCATTGTCGCGCAGGCTAAACCCAATACCAGTTATATTGACTTTAAAACAAATATTTTGGGCAGTACCGTGCAATCAAGTGAAGAGCCTTTGGTATGGCGGACGCTGGTCTCCGGCGCCAATATTGCCGGGCAGCGGGAATGGGCCCTGGGCATGGACGCACTGGAAATGAGGGTCTTCCCGATCAAAGACCCGGCCGGCCAGATTATTGCTGCTGCCAGTTTTGAGACCAATAGCCAGGAGGCCAGCGCCAATGGCCATGGCATGCTTGTGGAAACGGCGTATATGCTGTTGACGATGGCTGCCGACGGTGGCCCGCTGGGCCGGAAGATTTACCGGCCGCTGGCAACCCGTGATGGTATTGTTATCATTGATGAACGGGGTCATATCGTATTTGCCAATTCTGCCGCCGATGCTATTTATAAAGTATTGGGTATCAATCATATTATTGGCCGGCGGGTATCTGACCGGCAGGTTAATATGAAATTGGCCCAACAGGCCCTGTCGACAGGGCTGCCGGTCGAAAAAGAAGCTGAAGCAGGCAATATGATTCTGGTGCAGCGGGCTATTCCGATATTTGTCGGCGGCCTGGTGGTGCGCACCGTTTTTATCATTGCCGATGTCACCGAACTCAGGAAAAAAGAAAAAGAACTGCTGGTGAAGTCAGCAGTCATCCAGGAAATACATCACCGGGTCAAGAATAATCTCCAGACGATTGCCAGCTTGCTCAGGCTGCAGGCCCGGCGTACCACCACCCCGGAAGTGAAAGCAGCCCTTAGGGAAAGCGTCAACCGGATACTGAGCATATCGGTGGTGCACGAATTTTTATCCCAACAGGACCGGGAATACATTGATGTGGCCGAAGTCACTAAAAATATTCTAGATTTAGTTATTCAAAATATGCTTGAGCCAGATTTTAATATTGAAACAGTGCTCAATGGCCAAACGGTAATTTTGCCGTCAGAACAGGCCAGCAGTCTGGCCCTGGTAATCAATGAGCTGATTCAGAATTCGATAGAACACGGCTTTGTCGGGCGTAAAGAAGGATTAATTGGTGTGGATATTGCAACAGCACCGGACAGTTATCAGATAGATATCTATGACAACGGTATCGGTCTTCCTACGGGTTTTTGCCTGCAAAGTACCAACAGTCTGGGCCTCCAAATTGTCAGAACACTGATAGAAAACGACCTTGGCGGCAAATTTCGCTTGTTTTCCAGTGCCGGAACCCATGCTTTTATCACCATTCCCCGGCTGACGGAAGGGGCTAAAGAGGCGAAGGAGGAATAACATGGACGCTTTGCGGATAGTGATTGCCGATAATGAGTCAATTATTAGGATGGATCTAAAAGAATTATTGGAAGAAGCCGGGCATACAGTGGTCGGCGAAGCGGCAGACGGGGCCAAAGCCGTTGAACTGGCCCGGAAACACCGCCCTGATCTTGTTGTTATGGATATTAAAATGCCGGAGATGGATGGCATTACCGCTGCTAAGATTATTTCTAATGAAAAACTATCGCCTGTGCTCCTCTTAACTGCTTTCAGTCAGAAGGAAATTGTCGAAAAAGCCAAGGACTCGGGTGTATTAGCTTATCTGGTCAAACCGGTTAAGGAAGCCAACCTGTTTCCGGCAATGGAAATTGCTTTATCGCGGTTTCAGGAGTTTGCTGAATTGGAGCGGGAGCTGGAGGAAGTTAAAAACTCACTGGAAACCCGGAAGGTTCTTGACCGGGCCAAGGGCATACTGATGGATGCGTATAGTTTAACTGAAAGTGAGGCTTATCGCCGCATTCAGCAATACAGTATGAGCAAACGGAAATCTATCAGGGACGTGGCGGCTGCCATTGTTGAGTCGGCCACTCGTAAACGATAATCGGTATATTTGCTGCCGGGCAGGGGTTTTTAACAGCCTCTGCCCTCAGTTTTGAACCTTTTTAAAAATTTTTATCTATTTTTAATGAAATACACTTGATTTTTCTGAGCGAATTTTATATTATAAATTATGGAATTAGCACTCAGCTTGAGTGAGTGCTAACAACAAACAGTTAATTTTTACACACTATAAAGGGAGGTTCTTTACATGATTAAGCCATTAGGCGACAGAGTTGTAATTGAGGCTTTGGCCAAGGAGGAAATGACCAAGAGTGGTATCGTTCTTCCTGACACAGTCAAGGAGAAGCCGCAAGAGGGTAAAGTTGTGGCTGTTGGTTCAGGAAAAACTCTGGAAAACGGCCAAAAGGTTGCCTTGGATGTTACAGTTGGCGACAAGATTATTTTCTCAAAATATGCCGGCACTGAAGTCAAGGTTGAAGGCAAAGAATATCTCATCATCAGTGAACGCGATATCCTGGCTATTATTGAATAATCAGCTCATTATTATAAAATGAAAGGTAGGTAATACATAAATGGCTAAACAAATTTTGTTTGATGAAGAAGCACGCCGTGCACTCGAGCGAGGCGTAAATGCTCTGGCTAATGCTGTTAAGGTTACTTTAGGACCTAAAGGCCGCAATGTAGTGCTTGATAAGAAATTCGGCGCTCCAGCTATCACTAATGACGGTGTAACCATTGCCCGTGACATTGATCTGGAAGATCCGTTTGAAAATATGGGTGCTCAGCTTGTTAAAGAAGTTGCCACCAAAACCAATGATGTAGCCGGTGACGGTACCACTACCGCTACCCTGTTAGCCCAGGCCATGATCCGTGAAGGCATGAAAAACGTGGCTGCCGGTGCTAATCCGATGATCCTGAAAAAAGGCATTCAACAGGCTGTAAACGTGCTTGTTGAAGAGATCAAAAAGAGCGCCAAGAAAGTAGAAACCAAAGACGCTATCGCTCAGGTTGCCTCCATTTCCGCAGGCGATGAAGAAATCGGTTCCCTGATTGCTGAAGCTATGGAAAAAGTGGGCAAAGATGGCGTAATCACTGTTGAAGAATCCAAAACCATGGGCACCGACCTTGAAGTTGTGGAAGGCATGCAGTTTGACCGTGGTTACATTTCCCCATACATGATTACCGACCCGGACAAAATGGAAGCTGTTTTAAGCGATCCGTATGTCCTCATTACTGACCGTAAGATCGGCGCCATTGCCGACCTGCTGCCTGTACTGGAAAAAGTAGTTCAACAGGGCAAAGAGCTCCTGATCATTGCCGAAGATGTGGAAGGCGAAGCCCTTGCTACTTTGGTTGTTAACAAACTTCGTGGTACCTTCCGCGCTGTTGCCGTTAAAGCCCCTGGTTTCGGCGATCGCAGAAAGGCTATGCTGGAAGACATCGCCATCGTCACCGGCGGCGCTGTAATCACCGAAGAGCTGGGACGCAAGCTTGACAGCGTTACCCTGGAAGATCTTGGTCGCGCCCGTCAGATCCGCGTGTCCAAAGAAGAAACCACTATTGTCGACGGCAGCGGCCAAAATGACGAAATCAAAAAACGCGTTAATCAGATCCGCGCGCAAATCGAAGAAACCACTTCTGATTTCGATAAAGAAAAACTGCAGGAGCGTTTGGCCAAATTGGCTGGCGGCGTAGCTGTCATCCAGGTCGGTGCTGCTACTGAAGTGGAACTGAAAGAAAAGAAACTCCGCATTGAAGATGCTCTGAATGCAACCCGTGCGGCTGTTGAAGAAGGCATTGTCGCTGGCGGCGGTACTACCTTCATCGACATTCAGGAAAGCCTGGCTAGCCTCAAGCTTACTGGCGATGAAAAAACCGGCGTTCAGATCGTAAGACGCGCTATTGAAGAGCCTGTACGTCAAATCGCCAACAACGCTGGCTTAGAAGGTTCAGTTGTTGTTGAAAACGTTAAGAAAACCGGTAAGGGCATTGGCTTCAACGCTCTGACCGAAGAATATGTTGACATGATTGCAGCAGGTATTGTTGATCCGGCGAAGGTTACCCGTTCAGCACTGCAAAACGCTGCCAGCATTTCCTCGATGGTTCTTACCACCGAAACCCTTGTTGCTGATAAGCCTGAAAAAGACGCTGGTGCTCCTGCCGGTATGGGCGGCATGGGCGGTATGGGTGGCATGGGCGGTATGGGCGGCATGATGTAGGCCAAGCCTGCCAGCCCGGTAAATTCGCGGTTTTTAGTGACGACTAAACTCCCGACGTTGCCATTTTGTTACCCGAAATAGCAAAAAAAAATAGAGGTTGTCCATAAGTTGATCAAACTTTTGGGCGGCCTCTTTTTTCATTACCTTAGTGACCTGTAGGTAGATTTTGTTTGTCGTTTCATCGTCTTGGTGGCTAACGCTGGCTTAGGCCAACCTGGATGTGTGCGTGTGTGTTACAGCCGCCGATGATCGTAAAAATCGAGGGCGGGGGCGCCGGGAGTCAAGCAGGTAACTTGAGTATAGGCAGGGAACTTGATCTCAATAGAAGGGCTGCAATAAGAATTGGCCGTTGTAGGATATTGCTTGGAGGTATGTAATAAGATATGCAGAAGATCATATGACAAGTCAAGTAGGGAGGAGAAAACAATGATTAGAAAAATCGTCTTAGTTTGTTTAATAATCAGCATGTTAATTTTATCAACCGGGTGCCAATATACGGCAAGGAAACTTGGGGGTACAACCACCGAACAATTGCCTCCCAATACGAAGCTTGTGAATGTCACCTGGAAAGAGAATAGTTTGTGGTTGGTAACACGGCCAATGAGGTCTGATGAGCAGCCTGAAACATATGAGTTTAAGGAATCCTCAATATTCGGGATAATGGAAGGAAAGATTATCATCAAGGAAAGTAGATAACATTTTGATCTATAAATTCATGTTGCGTCCTTGTGGGCGCTTTTTCTATTCCCAATCCAGGAGGGAATAAATTTGGTGATATCACTATTGGGTCGAATTGTTAGATCAATTGCCGTTTTTATCTTTGGGATCTTCATGTAGCGGCTTGCTGGCTGCCGGCTGTACGCTGGGGGTGGTTTCTAATACCGTCGCACCTTCCTGCCACAGCTGAAAGCCATACAAAAGACACGCTACCGCTATAGTGAGAAGCAGTCCTTGGAAACTTGATATATATAGCTCCATAATACCCATCTGCGTCATCCAGGGGACTAAGAAAAATGCCAGAATAGAATCGATTACCAGGTTTGTAGTAAGATACAGCCAAAAGCTGTGGAATGTATATGTAAAGATCCAGATTGTCCCGATAAAATATGCGCCGTAAGTATATACGGGTATGTTAATAAGCGGGTACAACGTTTCAGTTGTCGCCCACCAGTGAAAGCTGGTGCCAGCCTCAGTGATAATGGTTACACTAAAAACAGAAAAAAGCGCAACAGGCATATAGCGGCGTAGCTCCTTCTGTTTCAAAAATATCAGAGATAGCCAGGGGATGACCAGGCTTGCCCACAAAAATACTTGACTGTCCATGCATACCAGCTCCAATCTGTTGTTTGGTATAGAGTATTGCTTGTTTTCAAGTAATTATGTGCAAAGCGGTGATTTGCATGAAAGTACAATCCGGGCTCGGGTGATTCTTTTGCTCCTGATCTTGAACAATTTGCGGTCTTGCCGGCCAGTGCTCATACGGGTCGACAGTGGCGGACTATGAAAACTGTTACTATTTTTATAGGACTTTGGGCTTGTGATATAGGACTTTGGTCTTAAGGATTTACCAAATTGTGACGATAATATAGTAAGAAGAATCGGAATTAATAGCCAAGGAGGGCGATTAATAATGGTTTCAAAAGTAGCAGTTATTCAAGCTATTCCCAATTATAAGCAAGATTCAACTGCGCCCAAGGAAGGGCCAAGGAAGAAAGAGAAACCTATTTCTTTTGACGAGATTTTAAAGAATGCATTAAAACAATGAAAGAGACCGCCAGTGTTCAAGTCGCTGGCGGTCGAATTATTCATATCATAGAAGCCTACATTTGATGTGTTGATAATGGTCTTCTCGCGCGGAGTTATAATGATTTTGCTTTTGCTTGCAGTTCAATATCCTCCGGAGAAGCGGCTTCAAGCGTAATTCCATGGGGCGTTGGTTTGCCATGGGAGTCGACGTTGATGAAGGTTAAGAAACCATCTACGACAAACTCATCAGAAGGATGCATTACTATTTTTACGTATGAAACTAAGCTGGTCTTGCCGGCAAGTACCACTTTACTGTCACATCTCACGAGACTGCCTTTCTTTACGGGTTTGGTAAAAACCATTCCATGAATTTTGACACAAACAGTGCTTTCAGGCGCAGTAAGTGAAGCAGCCGCTATAAAACCTGCCTCAACAAACCATTCCGCGCCCCTACCTGCAAATAAAGTACCATGATGATTGAGATCTCCGCCTTTCACTAAGCGGCACATAGATACTGTCTTGATTTCCAAGTGCGTTTCCTCCCCTATAAAGATATGAGTTTTATTAGTAAGAATCTTAATTTGATTCTGACAAAATACAATTCGATTTTACCACTAGCTGCCTTTGACTTCCAGAGAAATTCTTGAATTGAATAGTACAGCTTAAAAAATAAACAAAGGACGGATGCGCTTACATCCGTCCAACAAGGTTAAGATGATTTCAGCCTATTAGCCAACTCATCACTGCTTTTCTTCTTCTTATTATTATCGGTATAACCAGGCAAGGCGCTGGGCGTGACAATTACTTATGCTGCCGTTCCTGCGGATCTTCATCAAGCGGCTTGCCGGCGGCAGGCTGCAGCTCTGACGCAGTCGCGTATACAGGTTCACTTTCCTGCCATAGCTGGAAGCCGTAGATAAAGACAGCCACGGCTGTCGTGATCAGTAATATTTGTAAATAGGATATGTACGCTACCCAAACCCCCCTCTGGATGAACCAATCAATCAGGAAAAAAATTAAAAGGTAATCCAGCACAATATTTGTGGCCAGGTACAGCCAAAACCGTCTATAGGTATATTTGAAGATCCAGATAGGGGCAATCAGATACGGTCCAAAGACGAAAGCGGGAACATTAACAAGCGGATAGGAGGGCTCTATTACTGCCCACCAGTGTAAGGAAATCCCTGTTTCAAAAATAAAGATAAATACAAGCGAACAAAATAAAGCAACAGGTATATAGCGTTTTATATCTTCTTTGCTAAGCAACAGCGTGGATGACCAGGCTAAGACTACACTTGCCCATAAAATTAGTTGATTGCTCAAATCGATCAGCTCCGTTATCCATATATTGATATCAGTATTTCTTTGTTAGTGGCAATTATGTATAAGGCAGACCGGATATGTAAAAAGAGTGGAAACTTCTGTCATACTTTTGTCACATTTCCATATTATGATTGAAGTAGTAAATAAAGGAGAACTATGGGAGGAAATACTTATGAATACCCTGGTTAAGAAAACCGTGGTTTATTCCCTGGCCGGGATTATGCAATTCGGTATGTTTGCGACAGTAGCCGAAGCTTCATCATTATATAACGAAGACTCGCAACGAATCGTACAGCTTGACCGGCATGACCGGAATGACCGGCGTGACCGCGACCGGTATGAGCGGGACAGACATGAACGCGAGCGCTATGAACGGGAGCGGCGGCGGGAGCATAATGAGCGGTTACGCCGGGAAAATGAACGGCATGAACGGGAAATGAGACGCCGGGCACATGAAAACGAACGGGAATGGCGGGAACGGCAAAGGCGTGAAAAAGAGCGTCATGACCGCCAGGTGCATGAGATAGCTGCTTTCTTG
>JAEWGR010000178.1 GCA_023388195.1 Bacillota bacterium | reverse complement strand
GCTACTGGTGCTACTGGTGCTACCGGCGCCACAGGGGCTACCGGGTCTACAGGGGCCACTGGCGCTACAGGTTCTACCGGCTCTACAGGGGCCACTGGCGCCACAGGGGCTGCACCTACGTTGTTTTTCAATCAAATAGCGGGATCTACCGGGGTTTACCCCCCTTTAAATACAGAGGTTATAGTTGTCTCTATAGCGTCCGTCCCCGTAACAATTAACCAGAATCTAAAGATAGATTATGCCCTGTCGGTAGAGGCAATTACCACCGCCAATTCAGAACTGAACTTTGAAATTAGATTATACAGAAATACCGTTACGTTAATAAGTACCCGTGTTTTTCAAAGAGTCATTGCCTCGGCTGGAACCCAGCGTTTCCCCTTATGCAATACGCAAGTTGATACCGCAACAGCAACCGGAACAAACACCTATGACCTACGGGTCATTGTAACGACTGCAAATAATGTCACATCTGCAACTGCCATCAACAGGAATATGAATATTATTCGTTTTCTCTAACCCCGGTACAGTAAAAAATCTTATTATGCATGTATTCTTCTAAAAGGGGCCTCTTAATCACCAGTGCAGCCGCACCACCTTACCGTAGTGCGGCTGCACACTTTGTTCTTAGCCCCGTCTGCCGCCTTTAGTCCAACCTGCCAACCGCTCAACAACTGCTTGCTGCGTAAGCATTCCCGGCCCCAGCCGCCAACCCCAGTTGTCCCCCACAGTACCTGGCGTGTTCATGCGCGCCCGGCTATCCAGACCAAGTACGTCCTGGAGGGGAATAATAACCGTATTGGCGGCACTGAGATAGGTTAACCGGATAAGCTGTTCACATACACCTTGCTCACTCCAGTCACTGCCCAGCTGCAGCCGTTCCAGATGGGCCAGCACGCGGGACTTGAGCTGGGGGTCACTGCTGCCCAGCTTTTGATACCAGCCCAGCAGGGTATCATTGTCATGAGTACCGGTATAAGCAATCGTATTATAGCCGGTATTATGAGGAAAATCCGGTGCCGCCCCGCCGTCACCAAAGCTAAAGGGCAATACTTTCATACCGGGATAACCAAATCGATGCTTAAGCCTGTTGACACCAGGCGTAATAACGCCCAAATCCTCGGCTACCAGCGGCAGCCTGCCCAAATATTCCTCCAGCACGGCAAAAAAACCAGTTCCCGGTCCTGACACCCACCGCCCATGCTCGGCCGTTAATTCACCGGCCGGAATCTCCCAGTACGCCTCAAAGCCGCGGAAATGGTCAATACGAATAAGATCCACTGACTTTAACAGCACCGCGAGACGCTGCCGCCACCAATGATAATCATCCTGCCTCATTTGTTCCCAGTCATACAGGGGATTGCCCCACAGTTGTCCGGTAGCACTAAAATAGTCGGGCGGAACACCTGCTACTGCAACAGGCTGACCGGCACCATCCAACTGGAATAACTGCGGATTAGCCCAGACATCGGCACTGTCATGAGCAACAAACAGGGGTAAATCGCCAAACAGGTCTATCCCCTTGTGGTTGGCGTAGGTTTTAAGTTCCTGCCATTGCTGCCGGAAAGCAAACTGCAGAAACATCTGATAGGCAATCTCTTCCTCAAGCACCTGACGGTAATACTCCAGCGCCGCCACTTCCCGGTGCCTGATATCACGATCCCACTCAGGCCATGTTAAACTGCAGAAGTGTTTCTTAAGAGCCGCAAACAAGGCGTAGTCGTCTAGCCAAAAAGCTGTCTCTTCCAGAAAATCCTGGTATGCGGCCGCCTGCGGCTGGTGTCGGAAACGGTCAAAAGCCAGCCGGCAGATCTTTTCCTTCCATAGTTTAACCCGCGGAAAATCAATGTTCTGTATATCGACATGCCTAAAGCCGCCATAGGGCAGCTCAGCTTCCCGCAGCCAGCCGGCTGTTACCAGTTTCTCTGGGGCAATAAGCAACGGATTGCCGGCAAACGCCGACAGGCACTGATACGGAGACTCACCAAACCCGACAGGGTTCAGCGGCAGGAACTGCCATAGTTTCTGCCCGGAATCAGCCAGGAAATCCACAAACCGATAGGCTTCCTTTCCTAAGTCGCCAATGCCGAACGGCGACGGGAGCGAAGTAGGATGCAGCAATATGCCGCTTATGCGTTTACTCTCATTGCCGGCTGGAGCCAATTGCCCCAGCAACAAACAGCCGGACAGCGGCGGCAGAATCCGGTCAATCTGGCCGTGGTCGGCTACCGGCACCTTCTCTCCTGACAAAACGTCGGTTATATGGTCCTGATCAGCAAACCAGGTGCCGGCATCAATACTAATTGCCGCCGGCTCCTTACGGCTGCGGTTAAATATAATAATCGCCGTGTTATCCGCCTCAAGGTCACCAAATACATCCTGCCCGCCCCGAATCCGCCGTCCATAGCCATACACATCACCGTCGGCCATCAGCGGCAGCCACTCACCGGTTCTAAAAACAGGATACTGCCGGCGCAGCCCTGTAAGCAGACGGCACCAGGCCAGCAGTTCCCGGTCTTCCCGGCCCCAGGGGTAGGTCCGGCGATTTAAAGGATCCGTATACCCCTCAACGCCGGCCTCATCACCATAGTAAATGCAGGGGGCCCCCGGGAAGGTCAGCAGCCACAGCATAACCAGCTTGAGGCGGGTCAGCCCCAGTGCCCGCGCCTCAGGTGTAAGCCGGTGCTTAAAGGCAGCAAGTTTGCTTTGTGAAGCCTCAGGCTGCGCTTCCCCCAGCAGCGTCAATATCCGCGGCACATCATGACTGCCAATAATATTCAAATTGGCATAAAAGTTTTCCCGGGGATAATTCTCAAATAAGCTAAAGAGGGCACGCTGAACTGCTTGTGCATCACACCAGCCCAGCATAAAATCAAGAACGATCTTTCTAAAAGGGTAATTCATGACCGAATCCAGTTCAGTGCCGCTAAAATACTGTCTAAGGTCGCCATAGGCCACTTTATGGGACGCGTCTTCCCACACCTCGCCTATTAAAACGGCATCAGGATCGGTTTCTTTTAATGTTTGATAAAATTTCTTTAAAAAAGCCGCCGGCAATTCATCGACAACATCCAGGCGCCAGCCTTTAATGCCCAGCTTAAGCCACTGCCTGAGCACACTGTCGGCAGCATCTATAATAAAATTTTGATAGGACACATCGTTCTCGTTGACATTAGGCAAGGTGCCAATCCCCCACCAGGACTCATAATCGTCCGGATATTTCGAGAATTTATACCACGAATAATAGGGTGAATCTGTGGATTGGCAGGCACCGATGCTGTCATAGGTATTGTCCTGGTTAAAGTAAATACTGTCGCTGCCGGTGTGGCTGAATACACCGTCAAGGATTACGGCTATCCCCCGAGCCTTGGCCTTGGCGCATAATTCAGCAAACAGGGCATTATCCCCGAACATCGGATCAATTGTTTTATAATCCGATGTATCGTACTTATGATTCGACGGAGAGGCAAATACAGGATTGAAATAAATGGCTGTGATACCCAAAGACTCCAGATAGGGCAATTTGGCTATAACACCAGCCAGGTTGCCGCCAAAGAAATCATAGGCCATAATCGCCCCTGTATCCATATCCCGGGTATATACAGGCGTATCCTGCCAGTCGGCATGGAGAAGGGTGCCTGACCGGGGATTCAAGACTTGACCTTGAGGCAGACCGTTATAAAAACGGTCAACAAAAATCTGATAAACAATGGCATGCTTAAACCATTTGGGCGTCACCGCCCCCGGCTTATAGATACTGATTTGATAGGACGGTGGCGGCGAATCGGCAATCCGGCCCACACCGCCGGTCTCTTCCCCATTGTTGCCATAATAAAAGGTCTGGCCGCCTTGCCTGACAATAAAATAATACCAGATAACCCCAGGCCCAGGCGGAGCGGTGATCACGGTCTGATAAAGATGCTGGCCACCCTGTTCCTGGATGGGGTGCATTGCGGTTACCGTCTCGCCGGCCCCGTCCTGCCACTGCCTAAGGATCACCGACTCTACCGGCGGTACCCGATAATTCTGAGGCGTGGCCACCAGCAGTCTTAATGTTATCTCGGTATGACAAGAAACAGCCCCAAAGGGGCTGCGAAAATCTATATTGTGAGAGTCATGTACTATCCAGTATTGATTCATGCCGGTCACCTCCACTATTAACTTTCCCTAATGACTACCGGCTTAATCCCCCAGATGCCAATCGCATATTCGGACACAGTCCGGTCACTGGCAAAACGCCCGGAAAAAGCGATATTATTAATGGCCATCGCCTGCCACCGGCTTTGATCCCGGTACAAACAGGCCGCCCGGTCCTGTGCGGCCGCATAATCGGCAAAATCCCGGAGAACAAAATATTCGTCATTAGCACGCAGCAAAGAGTGATGGATACTGTCAAACTCATCGGGGCTGACCGGTAAAAAACCGTTCATTAATTGGTCAACCACCGTTCGCAGCCGGGGATTTCCCTGATAGATTTCCAAGGCATTATAACCGCCATATTTGTAATAATTCAGCACCTCAGCAGCGGTCAGGCCAAAAATGATAATATTATTATCGCCTACCTCATCGCGGATCTCAATATTAGCCCCATCCAGGGTACCAATGGTGACAGCGCCGTTCATCATAAATTTCATATTCCCGGTACCTGACGCCTCCCGGCTGGCTGTTGATATCTGTTCACTGACATCAGCCGCTGGCATAATCAGTTCTGCCAAGGACACACTGTAGTTTTCCAGAAAAATGACTTTGATCCTGCCCCCTATAACCGGATCATTATTAATTACCTGCGCGAGTGTGTTGATAAACTTAATAATACGCTTGGCCAGATAGTAGCCGGTAGCCGATTTACCGCCAAAAATAAAGGTTCGCGGCTCAATATCGGCAGCAGGATCGGCCTTAAGCCGGTTATATAAGTCCAGAATATGCAGCGCGTTCAGAGTCTGCCGTTTATAGGCGTGAATGCGTTTTACCTGCACATCGAAAATCGAATTAATATCAACTGGTATTGCCATTTTGTCTTTGATATACGTAGCCAGCTTGGCCTTATTGGCCTGTTTAACCTCTTTAACAGACGCCTGGAAGGCAGGATCATGGGCATATCGATGGAGGTTAGCC
>JAEWGR010000144.1 GCA_023388195.1 Bacillota bacterium | reverse complement strand
AATTTTACCATTACTGTTATTATCCTGGGCCATAGAAGGGTATGATGCCTGGCTGGCAGCTTGTGCTACCATCAACTGGGCCAGTTTCGGATCAATTATTTATTTATCGCTTTTTGCCACTTTGATTGGTTATGGTTTATGGGGCAAGCTGCTTTCCCGGTATCCGGCCGCCATGGTATCACCATTAGCCTTGTTGGTGCCAATTGTAGGCCTGAGCAGTTCGGCCTTTTTCCTGGGAGAAGCAGTTTCTCTTTGGCAGGGCCTGGGGGCTTTGCTGGTTATGACTGGTCTCATTATTCATGTTCTGGGAGGACGTTGGCTGGTACGCAAGGAAAAAGATAGAGAATACTGATACGAGGAGACAACACATGAGAATAGATGTCGCTTTTTTTCCTGCCGCAATCGGAGGGCTTGATTTATCCCGGACTACCTGTATTGTATTGGATGTGTTTCGGGCAACAACCAGTATTGTTACTGCTATGGCTAGTGGGTGTAAGGGGGTAACGCCGGTGTTAACCGTTGATGAGGCGCGGTTGTTGGCCCGGCAAAAGACTGGCGTATTGTTAGCCGGTGAGCGCCAATCCATCAAAATAGAAGGGTTTGATCTGGGAAATTCCCCGTTTGATTTTTCTGAGATCAATGTGCGGGGGAAAGAGGTTATCATGACCACGACCAATGGTACAACCGCAATCAAAGCGACCGCAGGTGCTGCCAGGACGCTAATTGGTTCTTTTGGCAATGCCGGTTCGATTTGCCGTAAAGCCAAACAACACGGTCAGGATATTTTAATTGTTTGTGCCGGGACTGATGGCTTGTTTTCGCTGGAAGACGCCCTCTGTGCCGGTTTCCTGACAGAAGTACTGTGTCGGGACGCGCTGCCGGCCGCTGTGTTGACAGATGCCGCCAGCGGGGCGTTACTGATGTATGGCCAGGCCAAAGAGTCCCTGGCCGCTATCGGCAGCGGCAGCAGAAACGGCAGCCGCTTACAGGCTTTGGGGCGCGAGGATGATATAGACCACTGTTTCCGCTTAGACTTATATACAATAGTTCCTGAATATAAGGACGGGATCATAACCATTAATGAATAAGCCAACGCCTAATTGGGGGAAATAGTCTTTGTGGTTTCAATAGCAATTGATATAAATGGAGACATTGGGGAACCTAGTTATAGATGGATTACAAAAAAGCTATAAACTGTATTGCAGTATTTAGAAAGGACCGTAGTAGGTTATGAATGCAACTATTTTCTATTTTTCGGCTACCGGGAACTCTTTACATATAGCTAAGTCAATAGCTGCCCGCTTGGAAGGGAGTACACTTGTGCCAATGATCCGCTCGTTGCCGGATGAGCGTGTGGCTGCTGGTACAGCCTGTATCGGCTTTGTGTTTCCTACTCATTACTTTGGGGTACCGCCACTGGTCACGCAATTTATCAAAAAACTTGATATGAATCTGGTACAATATTCTTTTGCTGTTACAACTTGTGGCAGCCGTATTATCAACAGTGGACTCCGGCAGGTAGGCAATCTGCTCCGGCAAAAAGGGAAACACCTTGATGCCGGCTTTCATATTGAAATGGTCTCGAGTTATATACCTCTATCTAATCTTCCCCCACTCACCAAGCAGCAGCAGCGACTGGCGGCGGCCGATAGAAAAATCCAAAATATTGTTGATTTGATCCTGGCCAAGGCAAGTGTTCATGAACCGGAATATCTGTGGCTGCCTTCTGTTGCTATCAACAACTATTGGCAGCAGAAGCTTCTAGTGCAAGCAGATCGAAAATTTTCCTGTTCATCAGCCTGCAACTCCTGTGGCGTTTGTGCAAAGGTTTGTCCGGCTGATAATATTCGTCTTGTTAACGGCAAGCCTGAGTGGCAGCACCGGTGTCAGGAATGCTTGGCCTGCCTGCATTTTTGCCCTACTCACAGTATTGATTTTGGCAGCCGTACAGCCGGCCGGAGGCGGTATCATCATCCTGCCGTTCAGGTTTCAGAGATTATTAATGCAAAGGGCGGTAAGCAACCGCGGCGGTAAGTTATTTCGGTCGGGAGCAATTCTGGAAAAAAATTTGCATATGGATGTATAGGATGAATATAAACCGGTAATAATAGATATGTAATAGGTGTCCTCCAAGATTATGAGGGTTGCGAAAACATTGAATTGAATAACGCGCATACGTAAAGCACCATATACAAACCCCTGCCCAACCGGCAGGGGTTAAATTATTATCCCCTGTCAATATGGAATATAATGGCCTAATTGGTTAGCAAAAATAGGCTTGACTAACTTACAACTTAAATGATATTATTAGGTTGTAAGCTAATTGCGGAGGTGTTTAGATGAAAGTTGCGTTAATTGGTTTAGGAACAACAGGGAGAATTGTTGCTGAATATTTATATAAAGAGCAGGTGCTGTCACTGGTGTTATGCCGGGAGAACAGCTCTGATGCCGGTAAAGATTTAGGCGAGTTGTTACATAGACCCCATATGGGAGTAGCGGTTGAAACGACCGCTAACCTTGAAGAAAAATTAAATAGATATAAACCGGATATCTTAATCGATTTTTCGTCCCCTGCCTTTCTGCGTGAACATCTATCCACCCTTGCCCGGTGCAAAGTCAATGTGGTAACTGCAGTCACCGGTTATTCCCAGATGGATATTAAAAGAGTAAAGGTATTGGCCCGGAAAAGAGAAATCGGCGTCGTTATTGCCCCCAATATTACTCTGGGAGTTAATGTATTACTAGTGATGGCTCAAATTGCAGCAGCCCTGCAAGCCGATTATGATTTTCAGGTTATTGATGAGAATCACAGAAATAAAAAAGACAGCCCCTCCGGAACGGCGGAAAAAATTGTCGCGGCCATAAAACGGGGTCTCGAAAAAATGGACGGCGAGATACCTGTCCACTCAATCCGGGCGGGTGATATTACCGGGCGTCATAAGGTGCTGGCTTGTGGCAAGTATGATCAAATTGAGATTACCCATACGGCCTTTTCCAGAACCGCCTATGCTGAAGGGGCTTATAAAGCAGCTCAGTTCATCTACGGCCGTAAAGGCCTTTATGAAATGAAAGATGTATATGGACTTGGCAACACGAGTTACACCGAAGAAAGAACGCATAATGATCCTGCTGTTTCCCTGGTGGGGAGTTACGCATAGCAGATTAGCATATAAAAATGAGCTACCCTTAACTTGGAAGGGTGGCTCTTTTTATACAGGGCTGTTAACAAAATTCGTTGTTTTCGTTAGGATCTCATGATTGCCGACAACCACAATCCGGTCATGCGCCTGGATTATGGCATCAGGACCAGGAGAAATAATAATGCTGCCTGCCCGCCTGATGGCAACAATTGTAGCCCCTGTGTGCTGCCATAGTCTGATTTCAGCAATTTTATGACCGATGATATGTGAAGCTGCCGGTACTTCGACCTCAACCGGGTTGTAGGGTGTGAGGTTGCGCAGTTTATCCGAGTAATTAATAATATCAGTGAGCAGGTTTTCCAGTCTGGCATCGATCTCCCGTTTTTGCTGTAATAGCTGCTCGACATCATGGTGCAGGGAGTCGACAGAATCAGTGCTTTTGTAGTGTTCTACAAAGCTATAGGCATTCTCAGGGGATAATACGGTTACTTCTTTTCCCTGGGAAACACTGACAACATTTTTAACCTTCAGGAGGGCAATTGCTTTGCGGACTGTCTCTGGCGAAACATTATAGTGGCTGGCCAATAACGATCTACCCGAAATCTTTTCGTGGACACTATATTCACCATTAACAATGCGCTGGGCCAGGTCAACGGCTATGGACCGATACATGGCCATCGGTGATTTCATCAGGCATTTCTCCTATTTGTCAATCATTCTGGTATTATTATAACTTTTATTGGGACAGTCAACAAGCTGCTTTTGAGTAAGTTGAGAAACAGTAAAGGAACCGCTGGTTGGCAGTTCCTTTACCATTATTTGAATTATTGGTGTTCGGACTTAGTGGTGGTTGCTGCAGGTGAAGCGTCCAGCCTGGATGAATTTAAGGCAGCCAGAGTTTGACTGCGTGCATTCATGGTTTTCGTAATTTGTTTAATGTAATTGCAGGTACCACTAATG
>JAEWGR010000136.1 GCA_023388195.1 Bacillota bacterium | reverse complement strand
TAGTCTTATTGCGCTTTATAGACGTTGCTGGCTTGCGGTCCACGAGCACCGTCAACGATTTCAAATTCAACTTGCTGGCCTTCGTTCAGGGTTTTGAAGCCTTGATCCTGAATAGCCGAGAAATGTACGAACACGTCGCCGCCGTCTTCTCTCTCAATGAATCCGTAACCTTTTTCCGCGCTGAACCACTTAACTTTACCAATCATGTGAAACTCCTCCTAAGATAAACTACAGACCGCTTTTTGCAGTCACAAGTGGAAGTATAACATATATTTACAGCAATGTCAACGCGACCACCAGGCAGGGAGTTTACAGGATCTTGGAGAGAAAAGCCTGTGTCCGCTCTTCGCGGGCGTGCAAAAAGACTTCGTCCGGCGTGCCTTCCTCGACAATCCGGCCTTCGTCCATAAACATCACCCTGTCGCCAACCTCGCGGGCAAAGCCCATTTCATGAGTGACAACCGCCATGGTCATCCCCTCATTGGCCAGGGTTTTCATTACATCCAGCACCTCTTTGATCATTTCCGGATCAAGGGCAGAGGTAGGTTCGTCAAACAGCATCACCTTCGGTTTCATCGCCAGGGCCCGGGCGATGGCTACCCGCTGCTGCTGACCGCCGGACAACTGCTCGGGGTACGCGTGGGCTTTATCGGCAAGGCCCACTTTCTCCAGCAGGTTGAAGGCAATCTTCTCGGCTTCGGCCCGGGACATATTCCGGACTTTGACCGGCGCCAGGGAGATATTCTCCAATACGGTCATATGGGGAAAGAGATTAAAGCGCTGAAACACCATGCCCACTTCTTCCCGGACTTTATTAATATTGGCCTCATTGGTAAGCGGGATGCCGTCAACCGTAATCTCGCCCTCAGTCGGCTCTTCCAGGTAGTTCATACACCGCAGCAGGGTACTCTTGCCGGAGCCGCTGGGCCCGATAATAACAACAACCTCCTGCTCGCTGATGTGAGTGGTTACCCCTTTGAGAACATGGAGTTTGCCAAATTTCTTATGAAGATTTTTAATGCTTATCATCAGTCTTGTACCTCCGCTCAAGATAATCCACAAGGCGGGATATGGTAAAAGTCATTACCAGATAAATAAACGCGACCGTCAGCCAGATTTCAAAAGAGCCATACGTCCGGGCAATGATAAGCTGACCGCGCCGTGTGAGCTCCTCAAAGCCGATTACCGACACCAGGGATGAATCCTTAAGCATCGCAATAAACTCGTTGCCAAGCGGCGGAATAATGCGTTTAAAGGCCTGCGGCAGAATGATATAACGCATCGTCTGTGCCCAGGTCATGCCCAGTGAGCGACCGGCTTCCATTTGGCCCTTGTCAATGGACTGAATCCCAGCCCGGAAGATCTCGGCCACATAGGCGCCACTGTTGACACTACAGGCTGTAATTGCGGCTATAAACGGGTCAATCCGCTGGCCAACCAGCAGCGGCAGGGCAAAATAAATCAAAAAGATCTGCACCAGCAGTGGCGTTCCCCGGATAAAATCTACGTACAGGGCAGCCAGGGTTTTTACAAACCACACCGTGGACAGCCGGGCCATGCCGACAAACATCCCGATAAGCAGGCCAAAGCCAACACTAAGTGCCGAAATCTGCACGGTAACACCGGCCCCCATAAGGAGCAGCGGAAACGAACGGATAATTAAATCAAAATCAAAATTCACATTCCTCACCCTTAATTAAAATGTATAAGGTGTATAAAATCACATGACAATTATATGCGGACAGGCAGTGAGTGTCAATACGTTTTTACATGTAAAAAAACGGCGCGAAATGTCGCGCCGTTGCCATTCAGCCCTATTGGGGAGGTTTCTTGCCAAACCATTTTACGTAGATTTTCTCGTATTCGCCATTTTTCTTAAGTTCATCCAGCGATTTGTTAAGCTTGTCGGCTAATTCGGTGCTCTTCTTGGAGGTGGCAATGCCATAATCCTCGGAAGTCAGCGGATCGCCAACCGTCTTGGCATCCTTGCCGCCAGCCTGGGCAATATAATATTCGTTAACAGGCAGGTCATTGACCACAGCGTCCACACCGCCGGCTTTAAGTTCCATAAAGGCTTCGGGAGCCGTGTTGAACTCACGGATTTTCGCATCCTTAATCTTTTTGGCTTCATCAGCCCCGGTTGTGCCGATTTGTACGGCAATACGCTTGCCTTCCAGATCTTTAAATGATTTCAGTGTGTTATCATCAGCCTTTACAACCATGGACAGGCCTGATTTGTAATACGGTTTGGTGAAATTCACCTTTTTGGCCCGTTCGTCAGTGATGGTCATTGCTGAAATTGTGGCATCAATATTGCCTGCTTCCAGCGCCGGGATCAGTCCGTCAAAGTTCATGCTCTGAACCTGAACTTCCATTCCCATTTGTTTACCCATCGCTTTGATCAGATCCATGTCAAACCCAACATACTCTTTTGATTTTTCATCCTGGAACTCAAACGGAGCAAAGGCAGTATCAGAGCCCACTTTGAGCACTTTGGCCTTAGGCTGCTCAGCCGGTTTGGATGACTGGCCACAGCCGGCAAGTCCGAGCACCATGACAAATATAACGAGGACGGACAAGGCAATCAGTTTTTTCGACACGCAGGTAACCCCCTCATAAAGTGTTAAAAGATCTATACTGATTATACGATTCCCGTTATATTTAGACAAGTATTTAAACATGTATACATATACAAAATATATTAGTTTATTAATAGAGGACATTTTGTTGATAAAGTTCTTTTTCGGTGTACTTTAGGGTAAATTAAAAGCCCGGGTATAGTAAATCCCGGGCATAGTCTGCTGCAATATATTAAATATGTATTATTGTTCTTTTTTGGCGATAAAGCAGTCACGGCAATAAATAGGACGGTCATTGCGAGGTTTAAATGGAACCTGAGTAGTCACACCGCATTCGGCGCATACTGCCTCATGCATCTCACGCTGTGTTGTCTGAGCATCTCCGCCGTCACGGCTGCGTCTTCTGTTGCCCCTGCATTCACGACAACGGGCAGGTTCGTTTTCAAAACCTTTTTCTGCGTAAAACTCCTGCTCCCCTGCTGTGAAAACAAAATCGATTCCACAGTCCTTGCATTTAAGAGTTCTGTCCTGAAAAGCCATTAACGAAATCCCCTCACCTTATGAATTTAAAAACCACTGCTTAGCCGACCTGGTCTTTGACCCCACACCCGCCTGCTGGGAATTTCGCTAATAGGAGTTAACCCCTCACTACAGTTCCTCTCGGTCAATCTTTAACCTAATAACCGTCTGTTACTGGGACCGGCAGGGCTTACCTCTAAGCCGCACCATGCTCAAAGCCGCTTTGGGCTCCTTACGTGGGTCGTTTCGCCTGCGACTGGCATCGACTTTCAACCACAGACCTAAGCAAATTGGTTCTTATATTAAATTATAGGTTTCACCTCTGAAAAAAGCAAGCATATATTTTCAGATGCTTTGAAAATATGGTTATATTTAACAAAAAACTGATCTACATTGTCTTAAAAAGGCTGGCCAGCGGCACTGCCAGATCTGGCAGCAATCTGGAGGCAATCTCACCGTCATTTACCTGGCGCTCAGCCAGCCGAAACATACCGTCGATCAACTGATAGATTTCAACGCTCTGTAGGTCCGACGAACACGGGGAAGATATTAGACGGTTACGCCGGGTATTATAAATAAAAATCATGCCTGCCGAATAAACGGGCAGGCATTTCAATTTCCTATTATTTACATTTTTTTATATTTATCATTTGTTTAATAGAGACTAGGAGGCACTCATTCGGGTTGCCTCTTTTTTACTTCCTGTTTGTCTGTAGCCGACTAATGAGCAGATTCAACCCGCTGCTGCCATTGGGTGGCCTGATCCAGGGCCTGTACCTCAGCCTGCAGGCTATCCATCAATACCTGTATACGTGACGCTTCTTCCCCGGCAAGAGTCCTGCCGGCGGCATAGACAGCCAGTTGCCGCATGGCTTGCAGCTTAGACTCAATTTTGTCCAGTGCTTCCAGCCGGCGGCGGGTCCATTCCAGTTGTTCCTGGCAAGATTCTCTGGTTAGTTCTCTCAATGTAGTCTCTCCGCCTTTTCGCTGCTGTTTAGGATCCCTGGCACTGCAGGTATAGCGCGCTGTCCTTTGACCCTTAACGCCCCAAATATCCAATCCCGATAAATGCAATCGTAATTCCTGCCCCCTGAACCTCGAAAAGTCCTGTGCCTGTCAGAGAAACTTAGCAGGCACAGGACTTCTGTTTATTGGACAAATAACTGGAGCCAACTTACTTACACATACGTGACAAAGCTGGAGTTAAAGTAGGATTTAGCCTGTTTTTCCAGCACAGACTGAACCACACTGTTGAGTATAGGTACCAAAGCCTTGTCGCCAACCAGTTGCTTGCGAACTGCTGCCGGATCTTCTGCAGAGGCTTCGCGAAAGCGTCGTTCGTTGAACTTCATATTGCCTGTTGCCTGATCCAGCGCTAAGCCAATACTCTCCAATTTTTCCGCAGCCGGCCCTTGTAGCGCAGCTTGTACCTGCTGCAGTAATTTAGTACCTTCACTGTTTAAATAACCATACGACTTTAATGCTTCATTCGCCTGGTTATAAGCGCGGACAAGTTTGTCAGTGGAACTCAGCAGTTTAAAGTTATACAGCGAATCAGTCGGTGAGCTCTGATACATATTGTCAAGCAAGCCACCTTTATTAAACGCCTTGAGTGCGGACTGCAAATTAGTAGTAGCAGTATTCAAACCAGCCACTTCTTTATTAAGCGCTGCTGTGGACGGATAAAAAACTGCACCGGCCTGCCGCGGCTGGCCGCTCCCGGCAGGGCTCTGCTGATAGTCAGTCCGATACGTTACCGGTAGTATAGCCATTGCTGTCTCCTTATCTTAGCTTTTACTGTCAAACCGTATGCCGGACACTGTTACTCCGAGGCCGTCATAGGAGATGGACCGGTTATGGTTATTTTGGGTTTTATTTAACATAGCCCGCAGTTGTACCATAATCCGCTGGTTATCCTGCTGAATCGCAAACACCATCTGTTTGGCCCGCGCTGGCGGTAAAAAATCAATTTGTCGGCCATCCAACTCCGTTTGCAGCCGTTCCCGCTGATCGAGCAGCTCATAAAAGAGTTCCATCTCTTCCTGATCGAGAAATTTAATCATTTCCCGGGTCAAAAACAGATAATCCTCCCACAATTGACGCGTAGTCTTCACTTTCTCAGCCACCGCCTAACTGCCTGATTGCTGCGATAACCAGGAGCTTTGCTGATTTAATTTGGTAAGGGCCGCTTCCATAGCATCAAACTGCTTATAATAGCGGGATTCCTGCGTTGCCAGCCGTTTTGTCATGGCTGTCAAACGTTCCTCATAATCAGTTAACCGTTTGGCCAAATTACTTGTTGTATCGGTTATATTCGTTCTGCCTGCTTCTGTTTGCAGCTTTTGCAGCGAAGTGTACATCTGCTCATAAACCCGGTTGGCCACCCCTTCGGTAGCAATGTCATCGCCACTGGAACCAAAAATCTTAAATACAATATCAGGATCTGTTTCCAGCGCTGTCCGTAAGTCAGCCTCCTTCACATACAATTTGCCGCCCAACGCCGACTCGTTGTTGAACTTGCCCTCGTCATCGATATAACTCCCCGTTCCAATACCAATATCGGCAGCACACTGAAATTTTCCTGATAACCCGCTGATAGGCTCAATAAAGCTCAATCGGAGTTTATTTACCATATCGTTCAGAATCGGGTCCCGGCGCAGCGTACCGCTTTTAGCTTTTTCCTCCCAGGCCTTAATCTCGCTTTCTTTCATGTCCGCCTTCTGCTCATCGGTCAGCGGCGTAAAATCACGGTATTTATCTTCATTAAGCTCGTTATTCAAAGCAGAAAGAAAGGTATTATAAGTCTCAACAAAGGATTTAACCGTAGCGATTGTTTTATCTATGTCCGCTTGTATGTTAATGTTGGTTGGGATCGGATTCCCCTTGGTATCGGCGTAGCTGACTGATTTCAGATTATAGGTAACCCCGGAAACAGTAAAGGTATTGGACGCTTGCTCCAGTTTCACACCGTCAAGGGAAAGAATGGCATTGTGCCCGCGTTCGCTGAGACTCACCAGCCCCAGTGTGTCAGACAGAAAGCTTGTGGAGGCTTCATCATCCCCCTCCAGGGCGAAGGCATCATCAATACTGCCGGCTTTTATGACAATACGGCCATTAGCATCGACAGTGGCCACGGTATCACCCACCGCCGTATTGAGTTCATTAAGAAATTCATTAATCGATGTGCCTGTGCCAAAGCTGATTGCTTTAGGGCCATCTTTTGTGGTCACTGTGAAATTTAGCGGCCCGGCAACTGGATCGTCCAGTCCAATTTCAGTTCCACTGGCTGTAAAAGTAGTACTGCGGCTCACCATGCCCGTAGTATCCACAACCGTACTGGTACTGCCTAATTTGAGTTTTGCAAATAAGAAGTCCAACCCTTTAGCACTGGTGCCGCCGAAATCAATATTGGCTGCTGCGCCGGTATCATTAGTATATAGATAAAAACGATCCAGCGTAGCGTCATAATTGGCTTTGAGATTCAAGCCGGCATTATTAATCTGGATAGCCACCTCATTCAGGGACTTGCTTGTGTCGACCGTAATCGCTTTCCCATTAACAGTAAGATCGAAAGTAGTGCCTTCAGCATAACCGAACTGCGCCTGCAATGAGGTCTTCAGTTTGCCTGCTGCTGTGATACCGGCATTGCTGGAAAGCTTAACCCCATCAGCCAGCTGGTCGACAATAACGCTATGACTGACATTGGCTGCGTCACCACTAGCCGTAGCACTGACAACAGCATCATTCATCGAGGTTACCAGTTTGGGCGACAGATTGCTTTGCTTCCTGAAGTCGGATACCGTTTTATTACGGAATTCTTCCGTTAGCGAATAGATAGTGTTAAGATCTTTTTTCTTCCATTCGACCTGCGTTTTCTGCTGCCACACTTTATCATATGAGGCACGGCGGGCCTTCATCAAGTCTTTAACAAGTTGATCGACATCCATACCGGAGCCACTGAGGCCATAAGTACGCATTACCATCTAAAATCCCTCCTGAATTTGATTCCTGCATCAACATGCTGCATCTATAAATAGTTAAGCTTTTTTATCCAGCAAAAAGCCTACAAATTCTCTAATTTTGGCAATCGTATCCAAAAATTCATGAGGCGGAAACTCTTTCAGCACGGTATTAGTTTTGCTATCAACGACCTGTACAATGAGTCTCTTGGTTTCTTCATGCAGTTCAAATTGAATATCCGAGTTTGCAAGCTGCATAAATTTTGTCATTTCGGCCGACATTGCTTCCAGCTTTTCACGGTCGCTTGCATTCTCAGTCTCTTTCACAGATGACTGATCCTGTTCAACAGTACCGTTAACCTTTCCCTCTGCCTGCGGATTATAGGCTTTGTTATTATAGACAGTAGCAATTTCAGCCGGCTTTAATGAATTCATGTACTAACACCTCAAATTATGCTTTTTCATTTATATTATCGAATATTTTTCATTTTTCTTTAGCTATATTGTAAAAAAATTACTACCTGTTGCTAAAAAATCCTTCTGCCGGCTAGTTCTTTATTAGTGTCCTGCAAGACATACGAAAGCAGGATACCCTGATCAATTAGCGAATCTATTAACAATAAATATCCGGAAACTATGATAAGAGGAGATCTCATGACTAAATTCAGTTTGTGCATGATTGTAAAAAATGAAGAAGAATTTTTAAGCAGCTGCCTGCAGCCTATATACAAAATAGCAAATGAGATTATTATTATTGACACCGGTTCCACCGACAAAACCAAGGAAATTGCCTGTCAATTTACAGACCGGATTTATGATTTTACCTGGTGCAATGACTTTTCCCTGGCCCGCAACTATTCATTAGCCAAAGCCAGTAACGACTGGATTCTAGTGCTGGATGCCGACGAGATTGTAACCGAGTTCAATCACGAAAGTATTGTCAGCATTACCCGCAAGACCCCTCCGACAGTGGGGCGAATCCAACGGGTTAACACGCTCGAAGACCAATGGGGCGAAAAAAGGATTACCGAAAGAATAAGCCGTTTTTTCAACAGGCAGTTTTTCCACTATGAAGGTATCATCCACGAGCAAATTGTCCATAGAAGCCGAAACAGTTATCAGACTCAGCCTGTTACTATCACCGTAGAGCACATTGGCTACAATAAGGAAGTCATAAAAAGTAAAGCTAAGCTCGATCGGAATATTACCTTGCTGCTGCAAGCCATACAGACTCAGCCGCAAGATCCTTACTTTCACTATCAGCTGGGTAAATCTTATTATTTGGCTAAAGACTATGTCCAGGCTAACAGAAGCTTCCAGCAGGCCTTATTGTTGCCTGTTGACTTTAGCTATGAATATGTTGAAGACCTTGTCGAAAGCTATGGCTATAGCCTGATCAACAGCCAAAGCTATGCCGAAGCACTAACACTGGAAAAGTATAGCCTGTACTATGATAATTCTCCGGATTTCCGGTTCCTGCTGGGGCTAATCTATATGAACAATGCTCAGTTTGCCAAAGCAGTGGAATATTTGCTGGCCTGTACCGCCATGCAGGAAGGTAAGACGAAAGGAGTAAACTCCTATCTGGCTTTCTATAACATCGGTGTCATCCATGAGATTCTCGGCTTTAGAAAAGAGGCTATTGAATATTACCGGAAATGCGGCGATTATGAGCTTGCCGGTAAAAGACTGGCATTGAACTAACTGACAGCGAGTCCAATAGGCATTGGCAGCCTATTGGACTCGTTTTTTTCTTCACCGACAAATATGCGTCAAGCTGTGCACGCTTATAAAAATCCGCTTGCCTCACAGGTTGGGCTGGTTCGACAGCAAAAACTCACAGAATCTGAAATCAAGCATGGAATCAATATCAACAGACGTTTGCTGATCCATAATATAAGCTATAACCTGATCCTCTAATAAAAAAGTTTTTTCCCTAAGAAATACCTCTGTTTCACACAGGAAGATAGCTCCATTAAGCCGGTAAAATTTAGGTAAGTCCTGACTTCTTATACCCTTTACTTCATCACGAATAAAATTCGCCATGGATAGATTGGCCGGGAGTGTGTTAGTCCACAAAGGGCTATGTTCGGCTTCACATACAGATACCACAGCCTTATTACTGCTTTGGATAAGCAATTCACAGGCACTATCCACATCAGCAGCGGTTCTTAAGGGCGAAGTTGGCTGCAAGAGAAGAATATAACCAAAGTCACTCCCTCGATCTGTCGTGCCACAATATTGAATCGCATGCTCTAAGACGGCAGTAGTTGTCGCTTCATCGGTTGCTAATTCTTTTGGCCGGATAAAAGGAACCCACGCGCTATATTTCTTGCTAATATCAATTAAGGTCTGATCGTCAGTAGAAACCAGCACTTCATCGATATACCGCGAGTTTCTGGCCGCTTCAATTGAGTATGCGATAACAGGTTTCCCCAGCAATAATTTCGAGTTTTTACCAGGCAGACGTTTACTTCCGCCACGAGCCGGAATTATAGCTAAGACCTTTTTCCCTAAAATCATACGAATACTTCCGCAAATTCCTGATTTGCCTTTTCAAAATCCATTATTCTACCGATATCAATCCAGTATTCCCGAACCGGAAAAACGGCAGTTTCGGATTTTTTTTGAATCAACTGATCAAAAACAGATGGCATATCAAGATATTTATTTTTAGGGATCATGTCTAACACCTGCGGTGACAAGACATAGACACCGGCACTAACAAAGAACTGCTGAACCGGTTTTTCAACAATACCGGTCAGGCGGTGCTTGTCTAATTGAACTACTCCATAGGGAACCTGAACCTTATATTCCCGGACACACATGGTAGCATCTGCGCGATGCTCATCGTGAAAATCTAATAAATGGTCAAAATTTACTTTGGTTAACAAATCGCCATTCATAACTAAAAGAGGCTCTTTAGTGGAGCAGGGCAGCAGGCTTAAGGCCCCGGCAGTACCGAGTTGTTCACTTTCACGTAAATATTCTATTTGGATTCCCCATTTTGAACCATCACCAAAATATTCTTCAATCATTTCCGCTTTGTAATTCACGGAAATAAAAAAGCGGGAGAAGCCATAACCAATAAAACTTTCAAGAATTGTTTCTAAGATTGGCTTATCCCCCACTTGCAAAAGTGGTTTCGGACAATCGCTTGTCAATGGATATAGCCTTGTGCCTTTTCCGCCTGCCATTAACACAACCCAATTTTCTTTCTTGGCAGTTTTAATCATATCATCTAGCATTATTAAATTGACAACACGTCTATTTTCATCTAAGATCGGTATTTGTTTAATCCCTTTGTGCCGCATCGGCGCAAAAATGCTTTCCCGGTCGTCATTCACTCTGGCGAAAGAAGGATTCTCATTCATAATTGAAACAACCGGATCGGTTAAGGCCCGCCCCCGTAAAATGGCCCGACGGATATCACCATCGGTAACGGTTCCCAATAGATGATCATCTGAATCTACAATGAGAGCAATCCCACTTGCACTATCGTCGATTATCTTGATCACTTCTAAAATAGGGGTTGCCGGAGCTGCAAGCACTTTCTTCCAATTTTTCATGCCGTCACACCCTTTCTCGATTAATTTACTGCAATTAGCTGCAATTGCCAGTTAGATTCATTTATAGCAGTTCTGTAAATGAATCTAACTGGATGTCAGCCTTAAGTACGTCGTCGCTGCAAGAAAACGGATGGTGTACACTACCTTTGCGGCAAATTTTCAAAGTCTTCATCCCGAGATTTTTGGCACCAATAAAATCTTTTCGATCATTATCGCCTATATACAATGCCTGTTTAGGATCTACCCCCAGCAGACTTAAACACACCTTATAACCTGCTTCAGAAGGTTTCCATGCTTTACTCCCGCCTAATGCATCAGTAAATACAACCGCATCAAAATAACTCTGCAGCGAAAGTTTATTAAATTTTTCTCTTTGAACAGCTTGCCACCCATCACTGACTAAGCCAATGGATTTTCCATATGCTTTTAGCTTGGAGAGCAAAGGAATGACATCTACATAGGGCTTTAAAATACCGGAATTAAAGCGGTATAGCTTAACAAGCCTTTTCACATAATCCTCATCAACATTAATTCCTCGCCGCCTAAAAACCGCTGTGAACAAATCTCCTCTTGCTCCGCTTAAAAAAAGTTCTTGCAATTCCTGCTCAACTTCAATATTATAATCCTTCATAATTTGCTCAGCCACACAACGATACCCGTTGAAAACAAATGACCGCTCGGGATACAGTGTATCATCCATATCAAAAACCCAAGCCTGAATATCCCGGTATAATGAAATAGCATCAACAGGTACTTGCTGACGCTTGGCAAAATCAATATTTTGAACTTCAGCGTTTGTCATATAGAATGAACGGTCACAGCGAGTTATGATGAGCTTATCCGTAATAGCAACAGACAGATCCGGTTCCTGACCATTGCATAAATCCAGTATCCACCCGGCCCAATCGGCACCTGCAGCAATTGAGAGCGGTAACCCGCCTCCCATCCGAGCATTTAATTCAATTCCAACAACCGTATTACTCACAGGACATCGAAATTGCACCGTTACCGGTCCCAACGCCATAAACCCTTCCGCGATATGCATTGCCAACGCTTCCAATTGAGGATTTCTTTCAATGATCCCCTGAACAACTTCCCCCGCACGAACCTTAATGCGCTTACGCGGAATGGCTATTAAAGCTTTGCCGGAGAAATTGCAGAGAACATCTACCGTATATTCCTCACCAGGTATAAATTCCTCAAGCATAAGATTACTGTACTTGGCCAACGCCCATTGCAAGTCCAATTTACTATCAACCTTCATGGCTCCTACACCCGAGCTGCCATCGGCAGGGCGAACAAATATAGGATAGCTGTCATTATCTTCAGATCGACTAATGGATTTAGGAACATTAACCCCCAGTGCACGCATACGTTCTTTAGTCAAATTTTTATTTCTTGCCTGATCGATTGAGTAACTAGACGATAGCAATAATCGGGTATTCGGACATCTTTTCTGAAATTCATCACGGATTTGATCAAGTCGAATCAAATCCGGATCAATGGTTGGGATTACCAAATGAATGTCATATGTACAGCAGAATTCACTAAGATGGTCCAGAAATCCTGGGCTATCGCCTGCGGGAAAGATAGCAGGATAATCCACCACTTGTAACCCCGGAGCCAGAGGCGATATGTCACTGCCATAAATCTTGCCCCCGCCTCTGCGCAATAGAGCCTGTCTAAAACTTTCCACCAACTCGCATCTTCGGCCAACATTTAAAAATAGAATATTCATAATAATCCTCTTTGCTTAGATCAGCTCATCTTCATTGTAATCTTTAGCAGCTTTCTGCCCCAGGTAATCCCAAAATGAAAGAGGAGAAATACCATTGCCAGGACGCTTCACAGTCAGGTTACTCTCTGTAAAGACCTCGCCTTGCTTAATAGCTTTATCTGCTACTAAGCTTTTTCTGGCAATAGTTATATTTTTCATTTCGGCATAAGCAGGCAATTTCAAACCCGATCCCATAGCAGCTTCAGTATCACGAATCATACGGACCATATCTGCAAGTTCACGTGGTTCCAAGGATGCCCTGTGATCCGGTCCGGGCAATGTTTTATCCATCGTAAAATGCTTCTCGATCATTATGGCCCCCATGGCTACAGCGGCAACAGGAATATGAACCCCGACCGTATGATCTGACAGGCCTACCGGCAAACCAAAAGCCTCACGTAAAGTATGCATAGCTTTCAAATTGACCGAAGGATAGGGTGCTGGATACTCGGTGGTACAATGAAGTAAAGTGACATTCTTTTTTAATAAAGCCTGTCCTTCATCGGTTGCAAAACATTCCCGGAATAGTTCCAGCGAAGGCCGCTCATCTGTCCTCAGATAGCCAAAAGCAATAACGCCCAGAGCTACTTCAATCTCGCCCAGAGTGCTCATTCCTGTCGACAAGATAATTGGTTTTTTGTGACTAGCAACCTCTAGTATGAGAGGGGCATTCGTAATCTCACCGGATGGAATCTTCAAGGCAGGAACGTCCAGTACCTCAGCTAACAAGCCTACACTCTCTAAGTCAAACGGTGTGGACAAAAACTGTATCTTCTTTTCATTACAATAGTTAACTAACTCCTGATGTTCGGCGACTCCAAACTGCAGTTTTTTAACCATCTCCAGTTGGCTCTCTTGCCTATCAGTATTCTGCGTCTGGTATTCAGCCTTAGGAGCGTAGCGGCTCATTACTTTTTCAGCTTTAAAGGTTTGAAATTTTACTGCATCAGCACCGGCCTCAACCGCTACATCGATAAGCTGTTTCGCTATAGTTAACGAACCGTTGTGATTCACACCGGCTTCCGCAATAATATAGACGTTATTCTCGCCACGTGTCATACTGAGCTCACCTCATAGAAATGTTTTTTCAGTAATTTCTGATAATCTTCCATTGTCTTTAATACACTTACAATCCGAGGGGCGCTTGTACCATCGCCGTAGGGATTAGTCGTATTAGCACAGTTCATTGCAAACGCCTGCTGAATGGCTGCATATATATCTAAAACTTCCGGAATGCAATCAATCACCGATATTGCTTTTAATCGGCCCTTTTGTCTATCACCAATATTAACAGTTGCTTTCTTAAAAGACGGCACTTCATAGAGTCCGCTTGATGAATTGCCAACAACAGCATCGATACAGGCTATAGTACTTAAATATCGTACTTGACCTAAGGATACAAAGGCTTCAGCATTTGAACGTGTACATACAAATTCATCAATCATTTTAATTAAAGCACGACCATGTGTATCCGAATTGGGCTTTGTAAAAATTAATCCAACTTTATCGCCTAACATATCGAGGGCGTTAAGAAGTTTTTGAAATTGAACAGCGGGGATTTCATGATCCAGGGTAGAAGGGTGAAATGTAATCAATAGATTTTTTTCTCTAAAATTGAAATTAAGTTCTCTTTCTAAATCAGCCATACTTAATAATGTTAAATTCTTAATCTGATCAATCCCAAGACTTCCCACAGGATAGATGTGTAGAGGGTTTTCGCCTAATTGCGCCACTCGTTTCGCCGCCAGATCATTGGTAACAAAATGTAAATGTGACATTTTTGTAATACTGTGACGGATTGCCTCATCAAACGCACCTTCTGTCACATCGCCGCCTGCAATATGCGCAATGGGTATTCGCGCAACCATGGCAGCTTGTACGGCTGCCAATATTTCATAGCGATCACCGAGAACAACCAGAATATCGGGCTGCAGTTTTTCCAGAGCATCAGCAAATCCAATTACGCCTAAGCCTATTGACTTTGCTATTCCAACTGGAGTATCACTAGAGAGAAGCATCTCTACCTTCTGATCAATGGAAAATCCGTCTTGCTCAATGTTCTTATATGTCAAACCAAACTCGGGCGATAAATGCATTCCGGTCACAATTACCTGCAATAGTAAGCTAGGGTCAGCCTGTATTTTTTTCATAAGGCAGCATAATAGCCCATAGTCAGCTCGGGTACCGGTTACTACGCATATTTTACGCAAAAATTCATCACCACTCTTTCCAGGTTCCACTGCCAATATTAATCAGTCGAGCAGCATTATTCTGTTCTTGATCTCTTAGTCGAAAACAACTAAGTATCCTGCGAATCTAATATTCGCTAAACAAGGACGCGCTACACAATTTACAAAACAATATAAGCTATGCTAGGGTTAAAAGTAAAACGTTGGATTTTATATTTTCTCAAATCCAATGTTTCAAGCAATGCCTGTGTTTCGCCTGGCCACCATGGATTATTAATTTCATCGAATGCTATAATAGAGCCTTTGCACATTCTTGGCAAAAAGTTTTTTAATGCAATATGCGTAGGCTCATATAAATCGAAATCTAAAAACAGCAGACTAATTAATATATGTGGATTGTCTTGTATATAATTAGGAATTGTGACTTTAACATCACCTTTAACTAGAAATACTTTTTGAAATTGATTAATAAATCTGTTCGCATCATATTCTTCTATAAGCTGATTGAGTTCGGTAAATACGTCATAGGATGTATTAAATCCGCCACAGCGTAACTCTTGATTCTCGACCCCGCCAGTATCCTGATCAGATATTGATGGAAATCCTTCAAAAGTATCAAAGCCAATTATATGACGATCAAAAGCATACGGCTCTAACGCTGCCGATAGTTTTGCCCACGCCATCAGCCCCCCACCGTAATGGACACCGCCCTCAATAATACTGCCTTTGATATTCATTTGCATTTTAAATAATTCGTACCTGGCTAAAAATCTAGCTAACGATTGTCTGTCAGTATATTTCTCAAAATTTCTTTTTCGTATATTGGCAATTCCTGTGTTCATTATAGTAATTCATCCCTTCATACGCCTCTACTTACGTCCCACAAATTGCCAATCAATAAGAATTCTTAATCAACCAACACCGCACTACTAGGCAAATTAATCAAACTTGCTGAAATTCGCTCGGCAATAGAGCATTCCATCCGGGGACAATTAGCAAACATGGGCAACTCATACATCAACTTCCATGTTGGACGGGCCATAATTCCACAATCATTTAATTTTGCCAGTAGTATATCGCGGCTAGTTTCATACTGTCTCTCTAAAAGCAGGGCATTAAGCCAATAATTGCTACGAGTTGCTTCTGGTTCTACCATGACGCGAACACCGGCGATGCCGGCAAAAGCAATTTGATATTGCCGAGCTAAGCAGCGTTTTTTCTCTAAAAAACCGGGTAATTGCTCTAATTGTGCGCACCCGAGAGCAGCATTGATATTAGGCAAACGATAGTTGTATCCTATTTGGTCGTGATAAAATTCCCAACGATGCGGCAATTTAGCTGTTGTCGTAATATGTTTAGCCAACTTTCCAATTTGTTCGTCATTTGTAAGAATGGCACCGCCGCCGCCAGTAGTAATAACCTTATTGCCATTAAAACTCAGTGCTGACACTTTACCCCAATTTCCAGTATGCTTCCCTTTATAATAAGAACCGAGCGATTCAGCCGCATCCTCAACAAGTGCTAAAGAAAATTCATCACAGATAGCAGCGATTGCGTCAAGATCAACAGGATGACCGAAAGTATGCATGGGCATCACCGCTTTGATTCGCCGACCGGTCACTTTATTATAGCAACCCTCTTTTCGAACCTCCGCAATATCCAGCAAATACTCCCGCAATTTCTTGGGATCTAAACCTAATGATCTGCTTTCACTGTCAACAAAATGAGGAATTGCCCCACAATAGGTGACCGCATTAGCAGTAGCAATAAAGGTTAGTGCCGGCACTAACACCTCGTCATTTTGCTTAACCTCTGCCAGTTTTAGACAGATATGCAAAGCCGCCGTGCCGTTGACTACGGCTACCGCCCTTTTCACGCCAACAAAATCGGCTAACTTTTCTTCAAACAAATCCACATATTTTCCGACCGATGATACCCAGCCTGTATCCAGGCATTCTTTGACATACGCCCATTCATTACCGTTAAAGCTCGGCTCATGTAATGTAATAGGTGATTTATTAGGTAACACAGCCTGTATAGTTTTAATAATCAGACCCGGATTAAATGGTTTTCCGCTTTGTTCTTCAATCATATATTATATACATCTGCCCTATAGTTTTTTAGATTCTCCTGATTGGTAAACCATGAAACAGTCTCCTGTATCCCGTTCTTAAACCCGTCCGTACCACCATATTTCGGTGCCCAGCCTAACAGTCTTTTTGCCTTGGTATTGTCCGCCCATAATCTTTCCACTTCACTCTTTTCAGGCCGCAGACGCTGTTCATCAGTCTCAATCTCTATAGTTACCCCCATAGCTTCAGCAATTACTTGGGCCGTGTCACCGATAGATATTTCGTAATTACTGCCTATATTAATGACCTGTCCAACCGATTCTTCAGCTTTAGCCATCGCAATAAAACCATTCGCCGTGTCGGAAACATAGTTAAAATCCCTGGTTGGTGTCACTGCCCCCAGCTTGATCCGGCGTGCGCCATTGGCAATCTGGGTTATAATGGTCGGAATGACCGCCCGCGCCGATTGCCGGGGTCCATAGGTATTAAACGGCCTGATAACAGCAACCGGTGTGGAAAAAGAACTATAAAATGACAACGCAAGCTGGTCTGCCCCGATTTTGCTAGCCGAATAAGGCGATTGTCCCTGCAGGGGATGCTCTTCGGTAATTGGCACAAATTTGGCTGTTCCGTATACTTCACTGGTAGAAGTATGAATTACTTTTTGTACATCGTAATCGCGGGCAGCCTGGAGAATATTAAGGGTTCCTTTTATATTGGTATCAATATACGTTTCAGGTGAAGAGTACGAGTAGGGAATGGCAATAAGCGCTGCCAGATGCATGACCACATTACAACCCTGCACAGCCTTTCTGACACCGTAAGGATCACGGATATCGCCACTAATTACCTGCACCTGAGTTTTGACGTTAGGTTCTAATTGATCCAGCCAGCCCCAGGAATTAAAAGAATTATAAAGCACAAAAGCTCTAACATGATACCCGGCCCGGATAAGTTGCTCTGTCAAGTGCGAGCCTATAAAGCCATCCGCACCAGTGACTAATATGGTTTTACCTGTCAGTTCCATAGTCCATGTCCTTTCGAGTTTACTCCTTCAAAGTACCGTCGTCAACCTCGGAGCCGCCATTCGTCTGATATTCACGAATTAAATATTCTGTAATCTGAAGATAGTTATGAAGTTCTGCCATATTGGTATGAATAATCTGAGCCTCTTTCGCTAAATATTCCTTGGTATTATTTTTATTGTGGTCCAACATATTATTGCGAATATTCATTTTTTCAGCAAACAGCGGATGAACAACCTCCCGGAAAAAAGCGTTTTTAGATTGTTTGTCTGACAAGCTATTCATTGACTTGATATGCTCTAAAATGATTTTTACACGAACCCCCTGCTGTATCATCTTATTAATCTTTTCTAATTTACTTAAAATTCGTCCACTCCGCTCAATCAATTCTGCAACCATGGTATCAATATCCTGGACAGTCTGATTCAGCATTCGTACCCGCAGTTCTCTGTTTTCCTGATCCTTTTCAAAAACTTCCTTTATAGCCTCTGCAAACTGAACATCTTCACAGCAGTCCTGTTCCAAAACATCGGCCAGTGTTTTATTCGGTGCCCCCTTAATAGCAAGTCCGCCTTCTGTGGCATTAATAAACTGGGTCTGCGGAGTAATTTCAATCAAGTCCTCAATAAGAGTCTTCATCCCCAGAAACTGCGGGGATGAATAAACGTCATTCCCATGAATATCAACTAATCCATGCACGAAACGTCCATCCCCGTCAAGCATAGACTCGCGCCATGAGCCTTTAGCATGCATCTTGCCATCAGTATAACAGAAATCCTGCCCTATAAAAATTACTTTCGAGCAGCCAAGCTTGATGAGCATATCTGCTGCTGTGTTAGCCACAGAAAACCCGCTTCGGCCCGGCATCGTCCGGAACGCTCCATGATTAAAAATATACCGTTCCAGATAATCAACATCGGGCATGGTAATTTGCACAACAGGTGCCCGATAATTCGGAACGATTTCATGATATAAACGGTTGCTATAAATAAGCGGGCATGCCGTTGTATCGACCTTACTAAAAAGTTGATTATTTAATTGACCACCATCTATAGCCATGCGGAAGTGTGGCACAATTCCTCTTGCCTGTAAAATTGTCATAGCACTGCCCACTGCAATAATCAACGCCCGTGACTTTGCTTGTTCCAGGAGGTGAATATTTTTATTGAGCGAAGGTCCGGCCGAAACCAAAATAGCTGGCTTACCTGCGAATAAATCCGCAAAAGCGCTTATATCCATCGATGCGTGTTTTAAATTACGCCAAACATTTACTAACCAATTATTGCGATGTACTTCTTCTGTTGATATATTAACTGCACTTATTTGAACCATGTCTCGAATTTTACGCAGCAGTTCATCATAATAGCCTGAGTAGATTGTCCGGTACGATATTTGAGAAACTATTGCCAGTTTCTCATAGCGTGGCACCATTGATTCTAATAAGGTTTCAGCCTCATCAAATGAATGATTTATAATAAACGAAATCTTGTTAAAAGATTTGCAAAAGTTTTCAAAGTTAACACGACCTAAAAACGAGAGCATTGGCTCAGGATTAGGATCAATTACGACAATTTGTTTCAAAGCCGGATAAGCTAATCTAATTTTGTCTAAAACTTTGCCATTACCAAGGCCAAACAAAATCAAGACTCGCGTATCTAATGAAATTTTATCTAATAAGGCCTGTTCTTCTCTTTTTTGGTTATAAATACTATGCATATATAAACGATGGTCAGTGCCAGTAATAATAAAGTTTTCTTCATCCGGAAGATATTCAATTTGTTCAGGTGTACACTTTGTAGCCATAAGCGACTGGCCGAGTTTGGGTACCTTACTCTTTATAAAGGCTAAATTCGATTGGTACAGTCCCATATTATATACC